>JBFZAN010000068.1:0-26447 GCA_041309005.1 Candidatus Omnitrophota bacterium | reverse complement strand
TTTCCGTATGGTCCCTGGTCTTGACAGGCTCTATCACCCTTGTCTTGCCACGGGCAAAAAGGCCTGCCAGTAATAACGCTGACTTGACCTGGGCAGAGGCAACCGGTAGTTTGTAGGTAATCGGCTTAGGGTTTCACCCGGTAATGGTAATAGGGGCGTATTCCTAACCCCGGCGGTTCAAAGCATTTATCTTAGCCCCCATTAATCGTAACGGCTTTGTTACGCGTAACATCGGCCTCTGCGATAATGACTTTCCGGGTAGAAGGCGCACCGTGAAATCGCAGCCGGTAAGCACACCCATGATCAACCTCAAAGTGGTACCTGATTCTCCCACCATAATGGGCTTGTGAGGGGCTTTTAAACCGGCGAGGCCTTTTGCGGATACGGTAATGAGCGAATCTGGACGAAGCGCCCTGACATCCGGAGTTATCACCACCCCCAGCTGTTTGAACGCTTTTAAAGTAGAAAGGCAGTCTTCGTTGAGAGGAAGATTGGAGATCGCGGTCTTGCCTTGAGTGAGGGCGCTTATGATTACGCTGCGGTGGGCTATTGACTTGTCGCCTGGAACACGGATCCTGCCTCTAAGATAAGGCGCCTGAGAGACTGAAAGAGGCTTCATTTACCTTTTTTGTACGACCTTATCTCCTTCATTTACCTTATCTTTCACATCCGTGGACACAAAACCTGCTGCGGACATTGAATCGTGGATCTTTTCTATCTTAACATCGCCTACATAGTTCTCTCCGTGATACACGGAAAAAACATCGCCTACATTGATGCCGTCCTTTTTCCCCAGGTTGGTCACCACAAAGTTGTAATCTTTATTGATCACCAGCACTTTTCCCTGAAGGCCCGAGGATGAGCCCATCCCGGAAGAAGCCATGGACGAAGTAGACTCAAGCGCAATGCTGCTTTCCGGGCTGACCACAATCTTGCCCAACTCCACCTTTTGCGACCTGTCTTCCAGCTCTTTTACTTTCGCTTCCAGCACCTGCTTTTTTGATTGCAGGTCTTTAAGCTGAGCGCCCATCTTGCTCATTTCATCCTGCGACTGGGAGAACATCTTTTCTATCTCTGATTTGGACTTCTTCTGCTGGTCCAGCTGGGCCAACAGCTGGTCGATCTGCACGAAGGCCTGTTTGTTGGCGTCTTTTGCCTTGCTCAGCTCAAGCGTCGCCGTATCGACCGCGTCTTTTGCCTGGCGCAGGCTCGCTTCGAGGATGGCGGCGTTCTTCCTGGAATCATCGAGGGCCCTGAGCGTCTCCTCGTACTGCGCTTTCGCCTTTGCCGCTTCCACTTTTGTTTCCTCAAGCTGCTGCTGCAGCGAAACTTTTGCCTGCTGCTCTTTCTGCAATAAATAATAGAAATAGTAAGACCCGCCCGCCAAGCCTAACGCAATAACCGTCACCAGGATCAACAGAAAGACAGACGCTCCACCCTTCTTATTCATCTTAATCCTCCTTTTTTTCTCAAACCCAAACTCACTATAGCATCCGGTGTAGAAAAAATCAAGGATTATTTACGCGCAGTTTGAACGAGCGCGGAATATCGCTTGAGAATTCAACGTATGCGCCCGTAGACGGATGCGCAAACCCCAGGAGCTTGGCGTGCAGCGCGAGTCGCTCGAATTCGTTGTTCCTTCCGTACTTGGTATCGCCTAAAATGGGATGGCCGATGTAGGCAAGATGGACCCTGAGCTGATGGGTCCTTCCGGTAAAGGGTTTAAGCTCAAGCATGCTTACGCCGGAAGAACGCTTAAGGGTACGGTAATAGGTCCTGGCGTACCTGGCCTTTTCGCCGAAGGCAACGGACATGCTTTTCCTTTTATACGGGTGCCTTCCGATGGGCAATTCAACGATGTGCTCATCGAATTCCATCTTACCCTTTACCAGCGCGATGTAGGTGCGCGCGATGCTGTGCTTCGCGAATTGCTTGACGAGGGAAAGGTGCGCGAAATTCGTTTTCGCTACCACCAGAAGCCCTGAAGTCTCTTTATCCAGCCTATGGACGATGCCGGGCCTTTCGGGATTGATATCCGAGAGGGACTCAAAGCGCCAGAGAAGCGCGTTGACAAGCGTGTGGGCGTAGTTGCCCGGCGCAGGATGCACCACCATCCCCGAAGGCTTATCGATCACCGCGACCGCGTCATCTTCAAACACTACCTCAAGAGGGATATCTTCGGCGGCCGGCGCGGCCGGCGCTTTGTCTGCCACGCTGACTTTGACCTCCTGGCCCGCCCTTACCTTATAATGGGGCTTAGGCGAAGGGACGCCATCGATGGCCACCTTGCCCTCAAGGATCATTTTCTGTATGAGCGTGCGGGAAAACCCCTTTTGTTCCTTGAGGAAAAAGGCGCAGATAAACACATCCAGGCGCTTGCCCTCGTCTTGCGCAGACGCTTTTACCATATAGTCCTGCATAACGTTACATTATTATTAAGGATGGTTTTTATTGCGCAGGATCGTGATCCCCAGCATGACCGCGCCTATGGTGATGGATGAGTCGGCTACGTTGAATACCGGCCATACGCGAAAATCAAGGAAATCTATCACATATCCCCACAGGGAACGGTCGATGAGGTTGCCCAACGCCCCTGCCAGGATAAGGCTCAATGCCGCGGTATAGACGCACATACGCCTGAGCGAGTGTTTCTTGAGGTCCAAAAAGATCAGGACCACCGCGACCAGGGAAGTGGCTATGAACAGGGGGGTCTGGTTTTTCAGTATGCCGAAGGCTGCGCCGCGGTTATGGACAAGCGTGATGTTGAATATACCGCTTACTACCGGGATAGATTGCCCCACGAGCAGGTGTTTCGTGACGATATACTTGGTGAGCTGGTCAAGGAAAAGGATGGGTAGCGCGATGATAAAGATCATCGGAAGAAAATAATTACCGCTTCTCCTTTTTCTCCTGGCATTTCAGGCAGAAACGGGCGTAGGGTACGGCCTTTAGCCGCGTCTTGGCAATGATGTTTTTGCAGTCTTCGCAGATACCGAAGGTGCCTTCCTCTACTTTCTTGAGCGCGTCGTCCAACTCGTAGAGCATCTGGCGCTCGTTAGAGGCAAGGCCAAGGGAAAACTCGCGGTCGTAGGTGTCGGTAGCGATGTCGGCCATATGATAGGCGTAGCCGGAGATATCGCCCGCGGCGTCCTTCTGGGATTTTTTAAGCGTGTCTTCCGAAATATGGTCTATGTTATCGACCACTTCGTCTTTCCTCTTTAAGATAATTTTTTTGAAGTCCGAAAGCTCTTTTTTAGTGTATTTCTTTTTCACGTTAACCCCCTATTGCGTTTACACACTCGTTACAGATCGAAGGATGCGCCTGCGTGGCGCCAACCGAATGTTTATAATTCCAGCAGCGCGCGCATTTTGCCCCTTGCGCCTTACCCGCGATGATCGCGATATCGGAAAGCCCTGCCGCCTGGGCAGCGTCAGCGCGTGAGCCGTCATCTTTTTTGACTTCCACCTGCGATACTTTGAAGATCTCGCAGAGGTCGCTTTCCAAGCTCCTTAAGAATGTATAACGTTCTTCGGTCTTTGTCAATAGAATTATTTTCGCGTCAAAGGAACTGCCGATCTCTCCTCTTCCGCGCAATTCTTCAAGGACTTTAGCGACATCGGGCCGCAACTGCATAGCTTCGGCTGCGCGCCTGAAGCCAATCCCTTCGTCTATGACCGGGGCATCTTTATGTAAAGAAACCGGCCAATCCAAAAGATGCACGCTTGTAATGGCCGCGTCTTTTTTGGTCATGGGCATATACTGCCAGATCTCTTCGGCCGTAAACGCTAAGACCGGAGCCATCATTCTTACCAGCACGCCGAGGACCTCATACATCGCGGTCTGCGCCGCCCTGCGCTCAACGGAATCAGCGCCGTACGTATAGAGCCTGCCTTTGGCCATATCTAAATACCCCATTGACAGTTCCTCATTGCAAAAATCATAAATCGCTTTGTATGCCTTATAAAATTCGAAGCGTTCATACGCTTCTTCCACGGCCCGCGCCACATCTTTTCTTAATTTAGAGAGTATCCACGTATCGATCAGCGTGAGGCTGGCGTCGCTTACTCTATTGCTGTCAGGGTCAAAATCATAGAGGTTGCTTAAAATGAACCGGGCGGTATTGCGGACCTTGCGGTAGGCTTCCGACAGCCTCTTCAGGATCTCCTTGGAAATACGGATGTCCTCGTTGTAATCGCTTGAGGCCACCCACATCCTCAGGATGTCCGCGCCGTAATCCTTGATGACGTCGAACGGCGAGATCACGTTGCCCAGGGACTTGGACATCTTCTTGCCTTGCGCGTCCACGACAAAACCGTGGGTAAGGACCGTCTTATAGGGCGGCCGGCCGTCTATCGCCATCGCGGGGATAAGGGATGACTGGAACCATCCCCTGTGCTGGTCGGAACCTTCCAAATAGAGCGCGGCCGGGAACGCAAGTTCTTTCCTCTTCTTCAACACCGCCTGGGAGCTTACGCCGGAATCAAACCACACGTCGAGGATATCCGCGCCTTTTGAAAACGACCTTCCTTTTTTGCACACGGGACAGATGAGCCCTTCGGGGAGAAAATCATGTATATCGCGGCTGAACCAGCAGTCCGAGCCTTCGGTCGCGATGAACTGCGCGAAACGCCCGATCACCGCGGAGTCAAAAAATTCCTCTTTGCATTCATCGCACACGAGGCTGGGCACCGGCACGCCCCAGTATCTTTGCCGCGAGAGGCACCAGTCGGGCCGAAGCTCGACCATCGCGGATATCCTTTCCTTGCCCGATCCAGGGACCCAGCGCACTTCGCGCTCGATGGCGCCAAGGAGTTTCTTTCTTAAATCGTCGTGGTCGATCACCATGAACCACTGCTTGGTGGCCCTGAAAATTATCGGGTTCTTGCAGCGCCAGCAGTGCGGGTAGGAATGCGAGATCTTCGAAGCTGCCAGGAGGAGCCCGAGAGACCGTAATTTCTCGATAATGCCCTTATTTGCCTCATAGACGTTTATCCCCGAGAACTCGCCCGCGCTCGCGTCGAATTTGCCCCGCGCGTCAACGGGCATCACGACCTGGAGGCCGTACTTCAAGCCGGTCTGATAATCTTCGGCCCCGTGTCCGGGCGCGGTATGCACCAGGCCCGTGCCTTCTTCAGATGAAACATACTCGGCCAGGACGACTCTTCCCGCGCGCAGGCCGAACGGGTGGCCGTACGACAACCCCTGGAGCTCTCTTCCTTTTAATCGCCTGATCACCTCATACTGTCCGATATCCATGGCGGTGAGTTCAGGAAGCCTGACATCGGCGATGACGAGATTTCCCGCAGCTAAGCGTATATAGGAATAGCCGAGGTCCGGATGCGCGGCCACGGCGACGTTGGCGATCAGGGTCCAGGGCGTCGTAGTCCAGATAACCAGGTAACTGTCCTTTTCAAAGCCCTGCCCTTCATCCAGCCGGAACTTCACGAACACCGAAGGAGAAACATGGTCTTCATATTCCACTTCCGCCTCGGCAAGCGCCGTCTCGCACTTAAAACACCAGTTGACGGGCTTTAACCCGCGTTTGATAAAACCCTTCCTGAACAGCTCTCCGAAAGAAGACACTATCGCTTCTTCATACTCGCGGCTTAAGGTGAGGTACGGGTGTTCCCAGTCGCCGAATACTCCCAGGCGCTTGAACTGCTCTTTCTGGCTCAGGACGAACTTCATCGCGTAGTCGTGCGCTTTTTTCCTGAATTCCAATTGGGGGATCTGGTGCTTCGCGATCTTGAGCTCCTTGAAAAGCTGGTGCTCGATAGGCAGGCCGTGGCAGTCCCATCCCGGCACATACGGCGCGTCGAAGCCGCGCATGGTCTTGTATTTGACGACTATATCCTTGAGCGTCTTATTGAGCGCGTGGCCTATGTGGATATCGCCGTTGGCGTACGGGGGGCCGTCGTGCAGTATATACTTTCCCGCGGGGGCCGGTTTTTTGCGGATAAGGCCGTATAAATCTTTTTTACGCCATTCATCGAGGAGAAGCGGCTCGCGCGCGGGCAGATCGGCCTTCATCGGGAAACCGGTCCGGGGAAGGTTAAGCGTGTCTTTGTAATCCATAGCGTATTATTTGACGTATTTCCCGATAATGATGTCCAGGTCCTTCTTCACTTTTGCGGGAATAAGCGTACGGTCGGTAATGATCGCGTATTTGAGCGCGTCCCTGCAGGCGCAAGCCCGTTTTTCCGGCACCGCCCTTATCACCGCGGAAAGCAGGCGCTTTGCGTTCTCGGTATTCTTTTGCAGGTTTCGTATCACCATATCCACGGTCACCGCCTCGTGCCGCGGGTGCCAGCAGTCATAATCAGTGACGCAGGCGATCGTCGAATAACAGATCTCCGCTTCCCTGGCGAGCTTTGCCTCGGCCATATTGGTCATCCCGATGATATCCATGCCCCAGCTGCGGTAAAGGTTCGATTCCGCTACCGTAGAGAACGCGGGGCCTTCCATATTAATATAGGTGCCCGACTTGTGCATGCGCAAGCGCAAGGCCTTTCCCCTGGAATAGATCAGGCCCCCCAGCTCGCTGCAGGTGGGCCTGGCGAACATGATGTGCGCCACTATCCCCTTATCGAAAAACGTCATCTGCCGGGCGTGGTTCGTCCTGTCCACGAACTGGTCGGCGATCACGAAATCAAGGGGCTTGAGCTCCTCTTTGAGGCTGCCGCAGGCGGTCACGGAAATGATCCTGTCCACTCCCAGCTTCTTCATGGCAAATATATTGGCGCGGTAGTTTATCGCGCCGGGGGATATGCGGTGGCCTCTGGCGTGGCGGGGCAGGAACGCCACTTCTTTACCTTCGAGCGTGCCCGTGATGAACGTATCGGACGGTTTTCCGAACGGCGTCGCCACGCTTATTTCACGGATTGCCTTGATACCTTCCATGCTGTAAAGCCCGCTGCCCCCTATAATGCCGATCCTGGCCATAGCCTACACTCCTGGTTACGAAAGCCGGTTTTTTTGCCTTGTCTCCCGGATGACCTGCTTACTCAACTGTTCTCCCCGCTTGCGCGCTGCCTTTACCGCCTCCTTGAGAGAAGCGCCCTTATGAAGGACATTTAACCCCGCCTCGGTGGTGCCGCCTTTAGAGGCGATCTGCGCCAGGAGCTGCTGGGGGTACAGGCGCGTTGTTTCAAGCAGCGCGATACTTCCCGCGGAAACAGCCTGCGCCAATACCCGCGCCTGCTCCCTGGAAAAGCCGTTTGCTCCAGCCGCCTCGAACATCGCCGGGATAAAGCGGTCGTCTGCGAATTTTTTCAAATCTTCCGTATTGCGTATGTCCACGCTTTCTTTAAGCAGGAGGTCGTAAAAGAAGCCGGGGCCGCTTCCCGATATCGCCGTAGCCGCGTTCATCAGCTTCTCTTTGAGGACCAGGGTGTCGCCGAGGCATTTGAATAATTTTTCGGCGAAGCACAAGTCATCGCCGGTCGCGAACTTTCCCTTGCACAGGCAGGAAATACCCCTGCCTATCCTGGCCGGCATGTTGGGCATCACCCGGATGACCTTCGCTTTGCCGCCCAGCCATTTCTCAAGAAATGCCGTAGTAATGCCCGCGGCTATGGAAATGATCAATTTGCCGCCTGCCTCGCCCCTGATCTCCTCAAGGACGCCCGCGAAATCCTGGGGTTTTATCGCCAATACCACCGCGTCGGATTCGCCGGCGACGAACGCATTGCTGCAGGCGACGAACACGTCGGATATCTGCTCGGTCTTCTTGATATCCTTATCGAAAACCTTTAAAACGTACCCGTCACCCTGCGACTTAAGGCGCTGGCCGATGACCAGCCCCATATTGCCGAACCCTATGATCCCGATACGATGCGCCATCTCTTATTCCCCGAATATGGCCCTGCCTATCCGTACCATCGTTGCGCCTTCTTCTAAAGCAACTTCGAAATCATCGGACATGCCCATTGATAAAACGTTTAGTTTGTGTAACTCGTTTTGTTCGTTAATTTCGTTTAATAACTCTTTTAACATCCTGAAATGGGGCCTTGCTTTCTCAGGGCTGTCAACAATAGGCGCAACAGTCATCAGCCCTTTTATGTTGATATGCTGCAGCCTTGAGATTTCCTTTGCAGCTTCTGCTGCTTCCTGCTGCCTGAACCCGTATTTACTCTGCTCTCCGGAAACGTTGACTTCCAATAGCACATCCTGCACCTTGTTGATCGCGGCTGCCTGCGCGTCGATAGCGGCCGCCAGGCGCAGGCTGTCAACCGACTGGATCAGGCCGAATATCCTCACCGCCTCCTTGGCCTTATTCGTCTGCAGGTGGCCGACCATATGCCACTGTACCCGCAACGCGTATCGCGCATCGCATAGCGCCTTAAATTTAGAAACGGCTTCCTGCACCCTGTTCTCCCCGATATCCGCGATGCCGGCTTCTATCGCTTCGCCGACCTCTTCAGGCGTCCTCGTCTTGCTTACCGCCACGATAACCACCGATGAAGGGTCTGTGCCGCTCCTCGCGCAGGCGAGTGAAACACGCTTCTTTATCTGAAGGATATTCTCCCCGATCATGCGTTGTTTAAAAGTATTCCTGGTATATATCCCTTACTCTGTGCAGCGTCTTAAGGACGGGGTTGCGGGACGGATGATCGTGGAATAAAGCGGGAGGCTGATATTCCCGAAGCGCCAGGCACAGCATGCCTAAGGCGGTAGAATACGCCAGGTATTTCTGCCCCGCAAGCGCGTCATAACCGTTGGCCAGCCCCGATAGCCCCGGATTCAGGAGCCTGCCGGCGAGCGTCCTGGTCGAAAGCGCGGCCTCGAGCATCTCCAGGAAGCCCTCCTGCAGTATGGTCCTGCCGCACACCAGCACTTGATTGACCTGCGTGCAGGCTATGTTTTTTTCTATGGCCGCCTTTATCGACTCGCAAAGCGCCTTCGCGCCCGCAGTAACGATCTCGGCCACCAGGCGCTGGGAGATCGGCTTATAGACGCTGTCCTTTTTGATCAATATTTCCTTGTCTTCCTTTATGGAAAGCGCTTCGCCTATGGCCCCGTAGGACTTTTTAATGTCTTCGGCAAAATCAAGCGGGACCTTCAGCGTGTCCGCGAGTTTTGCGGTCAGGTCATCGCCTCCCTGTTGAGAGATCTCAACGTGCTTGAGCAGGCCGTCTTTGAATATCAGAAGTTCGGTTGTGTCGCTGCCTATATCGCACAGCACGGTAACGCCCCGGGTGGACCCGGCATCGGATACCGCCTCGGCCGTGGCCAGCCCAGAAAAGAATATATCCTTGACCTCATAGCCCGCCTGCTGTATGGCGTGGGAGCGGGCCTGCAGCCCCGATAACCTGCTGCCGATAAGATAGAGGTCCACTTCAAGCTTATGGCTGTACAGGCCAAGCGGGTTAGCGATACCGCTTTGCCCGTCGATGGTATAACTGAAAGGCATGTGATGGATGGTTTCTTCCTCGAGGCTCGCCCCCAGGACCAGCGCCTGGCCGCATACCTTCTGGATATCCGTAGCCGTAATTATCTTGTTTCCCCGCTCGGCAAGCGGGATCACGGCGCGGCTGTGCTTGGTGGAAATGTCGCGGCCTGAGATACCGGTATAGACGTTCTTTACGCGTATGCCCGATCTGGCCTTCAGGCTCTTAAGCACGCTGCTTACGCCGTTGACCAGGGCCACGGCGTCTACGACCGAACCCGCCTTCACGCACCGCAACGCCATGGTCTCGAAGAAAAGCTGCGTGATCTTCTTTTTTCTGACCTGCGCGAGGCAGGCGGCGATCTTACTGGAACCGATGTCCAGCGCGCAGATATGATTATCCAGCATAGCTTACTTCCTGAATTTTATGACCGGGTCTTTGAACCTCAGGTCGATATACTCAATATTCGCCGAACGGCTCTTAAGCTGCGCGAGCATCTGGGCGAGGATGTATAACTTTTCCTTGAGCCCTTCGCGGTTTATCTTGATCTCCACGCCTTCGGGGTCCCCGGGCGCCCCGGCGGCCGGCTGCCGAGTGTACGGCACCACGAAGAAGGAGAGCGTATTGTTGTCCCTGGGCGATACCCGGCTGACCGTATATCCGGAGAACGCGCGGTTCGCGCGTATCTCCTTAAGCAGCGAAAGCGAAGCCTGGAGGGCCGCGTCAGAGTATCGCCTGCCCTGCTGGTAAACGGCGATCCTGCCTTCAAGGCCCGTTATCACCGGCAGCGCGGGCGTCAAGGGCCGGTCTTCGCCGCCCCAGAACACGGATTCTTCATCCACATACCAGTAGCGGCCCAGTTTGACGCAGGCAAGGGGCTTTCGTTTTACGAAATCTACAAAGAGCTGGTCGGGAAATATCCTTATCAGCCTTATTTTCTTGTACGTGGGAAACGACGCCGCGATGAAGCGGGCCTCCCTCTGCAGGTTGAGCTCGAAGATGTTCCTGCCTACCAGATACGAAAAATCATGCGCCAGGCGGTCATTCGTGATGACCTCCCGTATCCTGAAATAGTCCGAACTCTTTAAGGCCCTGTTGACGCTTACTGTCAGCGCATATACCGCGACAAAAACGAGTATAAAACCCGCGACAAACTTAGCGGCCTTCCCCGGGGGCTTTTGCTGCTTTTTCATACGCCAGTTCTATTAATCGCACGCACAATTGATCGAAGCCTATTCCCGCTGCGCTGGCCGCTTTAGGCACGAGGCTTGTGTGCGTCAGGCCCGGTATGGTATTGACTTCCAGCACGAAAGGCAGGCCCGCATCGTCCAGGATCATATCGACCCTCGATATGGCGTAACAGCCCAATATGTTATGCGCGAAGAGCGCGGTTTCCTGGACCTTCCTGGTTTCTTCGCTGCTGATCTTTGCCGGCATGATATAGTCGGTCATCCCCGGCTGATATTTGGCTTCAAAATCGAAAAACCTTTTTTTCGGCGCTATTTCTATAACGGGCAACGGTTGAACGCCGAGTATCGCCACGGTCATTTCCCGCCCCCGGATATATTCTTCGATAAGTATGTTGTCGTCGAAGCCGAAGGCCGCATGCACCGCCTTATCCAGCTCTTCCAGAGAGTCGATGATGGACAGCCCGATGCTGGAGCCGTGGTTCGCGGGCTTGATCACCAAAGGCAGCGCCAGATGAAGCTCTTTTTTGTAGCCGGGCGAATAATAACCCTTATTCAGCGCCTTGTATTTCGGGATACGCAGGCCGTTCACCTCGAAGATCTCGCGGGAGGCGATCTTGTCCATCGCCAGCTTGCTTGCCATGGCGCCCGAGCCGGTGTAGGGGACTTTGAGGTCGTCGAGGATCCTCTGCATCTGGCCGTCCTCGCCGAAATAACCGTGCAGCGCGATAAAGGCGCAATCTATTGCCTGCGCGCGTATCGCGTCTTGGTTCTCTTTCAGCTTGTCGGTCTTGATATCTATAGTAACGGCGTCCAGCCCCTGCTTGGCCAAGCTGTCGAAGACGGCCTTGCCCGATTGCAGGGAGATCTCCCTTTCGCTCGAAGGCCCTCCCATCAAGACCCCGATTTTGCCGTATCTATCTTTAGTATTCTCTCCTACCATACCTTTATCTCCGGTTCCAGGGTTATGTTGAATTTACGTTTTACCTCATACTTGATGATCCCCATTAACCGCTTGACATCTTTTGCTGCCGCGCCTTTGCGGTTTACGATAAAATTGGCGTGGATCATAGAAATACAGGCGCCGTTGACGCATCTTCCTTTCAGGCCGCAGCCATCTATCAATTGCCCCGCCGAATGCCCGGGAGGATTCTTAAAGACGCAGCCGGCCGAAGGGTAGCGGTAATCCTGGGTCGCTCTCCGGTACTCAAGGCGGCGCTTCAGCTCTTTTTTCAAGGACAAAGGCGAGCCTTTTTTCATCCTGAACTTCGCGCCGAGCACGATGTAGCGCGAAAGCCCCGAACTCCTGTAGCCGAAACGGATATGCTTTGCGTCTAAAGTTTTTACCCCCCCATTATAATCCATTACGGTGACATTTTCCACAATATCGGCTATCTGCCTGCCCGAAATACCCGCGTTCATCACCAGCGCCCCGCCTACGGTGCCCGGTATTCCCGCGAGGAATTCCGCGCCCCTAAGGCCGAGCGCCGCCGCGCGCGAAACGAAACCAGCCAGCGTAACGCCCGCGCCAAGCGTTGCCGCGCCGGGCCGAAGGACCGATTTTTTAAAGAACGGCGAGTTCAGGCTGATCACTATTGCCCTTACGCCGCTATCGCGTATCAACAAATTGCTGCCTGAACCCATTACCCACGCTGGTATATTATATCTTTTTGCTCCAATTAGCAACATTTTTAAATCATCCGCGTCACGGGGCTCGACAAAGAATTCCGCCGGGCCTCCGATCTTAAACGTCGTATGGCGCTTAAGCGGCTCCTTGGCCCTGACTTTTCCTTTTAAGCTTTTCAGCCAATGCATCGCATTCCTTTGTAATGTCCCCCGCGCCCAGGGTGATCACCAGGTCACCCGGCTCTACCGCCTCAAGCACGGCCTCGGCGAGCCCTGCCTTCGGCAGGAAGCTGACCTCTTTACGGGGAGCGTATCGCCGTATTGTATCGCACACTCTGGCCGCGTCAACTCCTTCTATGGGCGCTTCGCCGGCCGGGTAGATATCGGTGATGATGACGCGGTCTGCCGCTTCAAAGCTGGCGCCGAAATCTTCCAGCAGCGCCCGGGTACGGCTGTAACGGTGCGGCTGGAATACCGCGGTCACGCGCTTGGCGCGTAACGCCCTCAACGCTTCAAGCGTCGCCTTGATCTCGGCGGGATGATGCGCGTAATCGTCGATAAGCGTATAGCCGCCGCTCTGGAACTTTATCTCAAGGCGCCTGCGGGCCCCCTTAAAATCCTTCAAGGCGCGCTTTATCACGTCCAGCCCTATCCCCAGCTGGAGGCCCAGCGCGATCACGGCGAGCGAATTTGAAACATTATGCAAACCGCCGAGCGAAAGGAAAAAATTCCCCAGGGGCTTATTCCGATAAAAACAGTCGAACCGGGACGTCAGCCCTTTAAACTCGACAGCGCCGGGGTAAATGTCGGCGCGCGCATCCATGCCGAAGAACACTACTTTCTTTTCAGAGGCCTTCGCAAGCCGCAGCAGGCGCTCGTCATCGCGGCAGCAAAACAGCCATCCGCCCTCGCGCGTCGCGCTGATGAATTCCGCGAAAGCTTCAAGTTCTTTCTCAAACGTCCTGTAGTAATCAAGGTGTTCCCTGTCTATATTGGTCAGGATGGAATAATCCGGGGTATAATACAGGAAAGAGCCGTCCGATTCATCCGCCTCGGCGACGAAAAATTCCCCCTCCCCGAAAGACGCGTTGGTATCGATATTCTTCAGGATCCCCCCGACCGCGATGGTAGGCTTAAGCCCTGCTTCCAGCAAAAGCAAAGACGCCAGTGAAGCGGTGGTGGTCTTTCCGTGGCTGCCGGAAACGGTGATCACTTTCTTATCCTTCATCAACCAGGCCAGCGCCTCGGCCCGTTTCATCACGAGGGCGCCTTTTCTCCCTGCCTCCATGAGCTCAGGGTTATCTTCGCGTATCGCCGAAGAGTATATTACCGCGCGGGCGTCCCCGACATGCGAGCCATCGTGGCCGATAAATATCTTTATGCCCAGTTTCGCGAGCTCATCGGTAACAGGGCTTTGTTTTATATCCGAACCGCTCACCCTCAGCCCGCGGCGCACGAGTAACCGCGCGATGGCGCTCATCCCTATCCCGCCTATTCCTATTAAATGGTATCTTCCCAAAGCGTCCATATCATTTCTCTATCAGCGACAGCGCGGCGTCAACCAGGCACTTCCCCGGGCGGGGCCCGGATACATTTTCGTAGCCCGCGCGCATCCTTTCGCGCATGGCGGCATCGCCAAGAAAACGGCTTAAGGCGACCTCCAGCGCCGGCGTATCCAGCGCCTTATCTTCGATCACCATCGCCGCGCCTGCTTCCTCCAGCACCCTGGCGTTCGCCATTTGATGGCCGCGGGCAAACGGGTAAGGGATGAGGATCGCGGGGACCTTGAACACCAGGAGTTCCGCGATGGTAGTCGCCCCCGCCCTTGAGACCACCAGGTCGCTTGCGCTATAGGCATAGCGCATAGGCTTCAAAAACTCAAACAGCCTGTGGGGAATTTCTGCCCGCGAATAAAAACGGCTCAAGCTGTCATGGTCGCCCGCTCCCGCGATATGGATGACCCGGAGCCCGCCCCTGGGCGCGATGGCCGATAAAGCGCGCATGAAGCCGGCATTGATCGAGCGGCTGCCCTGGCTGCCGCCCATTACCAGGACGGTGACGCCTTCCCTCCCGAACGAAAAGAAATCAAGCGCCTCGTTCCTGCCGCACGGCGCAAGCTCCCTGCGCACGGGATTGCCCGTCACGACGACCTTGCCTTGCGCCCCTTTAAAATATTCCTTTGTCCCTTCAAAAGAAACCGCGATACGGCCGGCGAACTTCGATAAAAACCTGTTCGCGCTGCCCGGATAAACGTTCTGCTCATGGATAATGGTCTTAACCCGTAAAAAAGAAGCGCACAGGACCATGGGGACGGAAACCACGCTGCCGAACCCCGCCACGAGGTCGGGCTTAAACGAGCGCAGAATACGCATACTCTCGAAAAAGCCTTTCAAGAACCCCGCCACCCGGCCTATATTTTTTAGATCGAACCTCACGTTAATGCTCGCGACGCTGACATAGGCGACGCGCACCCCGGGATCGCCCAGACGCGCGCGTATGCCGATCCTCGGCAATACCAGGAGCGCTTCGGCTTCGGGCCGGCATTCCTTAAACGCTTCGAGAAAACCGAGCGCGGGAAATATATGGCCGCCGCTCGCTCCTGTAACGACCAGTATTTTCATAGTAGCGCACCCCGGATCATTGCGCGGCGCGGGCTATGTTCATCAATATGCCTACGCTGATCATGTCGAAGATAAAAGACGAACCGCCGTAGCTTATAAACGGAAGCGGCAGCCCTTTGGTAGGCAAGAGGCCGCAGGACACCCCGATATTCACCATTACTTTAAGCGCGATAAAAAGCAAAAGCCCCAGGCCCAGGAAGTATCCGAACCTGTCGGGGGCATGGCGTATGATCTTAAGCCCCTGGTGGATAAAAATAATAAACAGCAGTATCACCCCCACGGTCCCGATCAGGCCGAGCTCTTCACCGATAATGGAAAAAATAAAATCCGTATGCGCCGCGGGCAGAAAGAATAATTTCTGTTTAGAATGGCCCAGGCCCACCCCGAATATCCCGCCCGAGCCCAAAGCCACCTGGGACTGGATTATCTGGAAGCCGCTTCCCTTGGGATCGGCCCAGGGATTTAAAAAAGCCAGGATCCTGGCTTTGCGATAAGGAACGCTGAAGATCAGTACGTACAATAACGGCAGCCCCGCCAGAAGCACGCTGACAAGGTGCGCCGGCCGCGCGCCGGCCACAAACAGCATGATGAACACGACGCCGCCCAGCGCCAGCGAAGTCCCCAGGTCGGGCTGCATAAGTATTAAAAGCACCAGGCACCCCAATGCCGCCATCGGCGGCAGGAAACCCCACACAAACGACCGCAGGACATCTTTTTTGCGGACCAGAAAATCAGCCAGGTACATTATTAAAACGATGCAGGCGAATTCGGAGGGTTGAAAGCTGATGAACCTGAACCTGAACCATCTGCGCGCGCCGGAGACTTCCCTGCCCAGGCCGGGCACCAGCACCAACACCAGGAGCGCGACCGCAATGACCAACAGCGGCTTAACGAACTTCCTGTACCTGCGGTAGTCGACGCTCATGCACAGAAAAGTAAGTATGCTGCCGATGACGATGAAAGACACGTGGCGCTTCAGGAAAAAGAGGCCGTCCTTATAGCGTTCCCAGGCGTATATGCAGGAAGCGCTGTAGATCATCACGATCCCGACACAGATCAGGATGACCGCGGTGGTAAAAAGATTTGTCCTGACGGCGCGCATCGTTTAAGCCCCTTTCAGCCCCAACACCGCTTTTTTGAATACCTTTCCCCTCTGCTCATAATCGGAAAACATGTCGAAACTCGAACACATCGGCGACAGCAGCACATAGTCTCCGGGGCTCGCCTTATGAAAAGCCTTCTTGACCGCTTCCTGCAGGCTTGTGGCGGAATCGGCGCTCAAGCTGCCTTCAAACGAAGCCAGTATCTTGTCCTTCGCCTCGCCGATGGCGATCACGCCTTTCACCTTGCCTTGCGCGGCCCTGAAGATCAGGCTATAGTCATTGCCCTTGTCCCTGCCTCCCGCGATAAGGATGACCGGGCCGGCGATATTCTTTAACGCCCATATCGCGGAGTCGACCGTCGTCGCCTTGGAATCGTTGATAAAAGTAATACCGTTGACGCGGGACACGTATTCCATGCGGTGCTCCACGCCTTTGAATTCGCTGAATACCTTGCGGACCAAAGCCGCGTCTATCCCGAGTATCGAACCTACCGCCATGACCGCCGCCTGATTCGGGTTAAGCCCTTGGGCCTCTTCAAAATACACGACGCGGCCGGCCGCTTCTTTTGCCAGGGCGGATACGGCCTTATCGGCGCGGTTGAGCACCAGGTAATTCGAAGGATCCTGGTTCATATACATGCGCTTCTTCGCCCTGAGGTATTCCTCCATATCCGCGTACCTGTCCAGGTGATTGCGGGAAAAATTCAACAGCACCGCGATATCCGGCTTGAACGCGCTGATATGCTCAAGCTGGAAAGAGCTCACTTCCAGGGAAACAAAATCACCTTCTCCCATCTTCGCCACTTCGCCCGAAAAAGGGTTACCGATATTGCCGCAGACGAACGCCTTCCTGCCCGACTCCTTCAGGATCTCGCCTATCAGCGTGGTCACCGTGGTCTTGCCGTTGGAACCGGTCACGGCAACTACCTTCGCCGGGCAAAGTATCCACGCGGCTTCTATTTCGCTTATGACCGGGATGCCGAGCTCCTTCGCCCAGACTACCGGCAGCGCCTCATCGCAGATGCCGGGAGAGATAACCACCAGGTCCCTGCCCCGGATGAATTCAGGCGTGTGCGTTCCGAGCTCGCAGGCGACCCCTCTCTCCCGGAGGAGGTCGCGGCGAGCACGGGTAGCCTCGTTGTCTTTATTATCGGTAACGCTTACCTCGGCGCCAAGGCCGGATAAAAGCAACGCGCAGGCAGAGCCGCTTCGGGCGAGACCGACGACCGTGACCCGTTTATTCTTGAAATATTCCGTGTTTCTCATAGCGGTATGCGTTACCTGATCTTCAAGGTGACCAGCGTGAAAAGGGCGAGGAGGCTGGCGACGATCCAGAACCTCACAATCACTTTGTTTTCCGGCCAGCCGAGGAACTGGAAATGGTGATGCAGAGGCGCTATTTTAAAGATCCTTTTCTTCCTCAGGCGGAAGGAAAGGACCTGCAGGATCACCGACAGGCATTCCACCACGAATATGCCTCCTACGATCACCAGCAATAATTCTTTCTTGATCAAAATCGCGACCGTCCCCAGCGCGCCGCCCAGGGCTAAAGACCCCACGTCCCCCATAAAGACGGAAGCGGGATGGCAGTTAAACCACAAAAATCCTAACCCCGCCCCGAGGATGCTCGCGCAAAACACGGTCAGCTCGCCTGCCCCTTTGATATACGGGATCAAAAGATACTGGCTGAATTTTATATTGCCCGACACGTAGCATAAGACGCTGAAGGCGAGCGCCGCCATGATCACGCTCCCTATCGCCAGGCCGTCAAGGCCGTCGGTCAGGTTCACGGCGTTTGAAGTGCCGGTAATGACCAGGATCACAAACAGGATGTAGAAGATCCCCAGGTCGAGGGAGACGTCTTTCAGGAAAGGCACGTCGATCCTCGCGGAATCCGGCCCCAAAAAAAGGATAACGCCCAACACCAGGCCCAGGAGTATCTGGCTGGTAAATTTCGAGGCGGCGGTCAGCCCCTTGGAACATTTTTTAATATGTTTCAGGTAATCATCGATAAAGCCGGTTACGCCCAGCCACAGCGTGCTGAACAACGCCAGCAGCACGTACCTGTTCAACAGCTCCGACCACAGAAGCATCGAAGAGAATATCGCTACCAGGATCAGTATGCCGCCCATGGTGGGCGTACCCTGCTTGTTCGAGTGCAGGTCGTAGAGCTTCGCGCTCTCTTCTTTCCTGACATTCTGGCCGACCTTTAAACGGCCAAGCATCCTGATCACGGGCGGGCCGAATACGATGCTGATGAAGAATGCGGTCATCGCCGCCATGCTCGCGCGGAAGGTGATATAGCGGAAAAGGTTGAACGCGGAAACTACGTCGTGTAAGGGGTAGAGTAAATAATAAAGCATGTCCGGTCGTTATCGCTTGAACAACGCTTCCATCTTCAATAAGCGGGAACCTTTCACCAGCACGATATCCCGGCTTCCGCAGGAAAGCTTGCCGAACAGGATATCCCCGGCTTCCCGGGCGGTCCCGCAGGCAAATACGCGCCTGGCATCAAGGCCGCCGCGCGTTGCGGCCTGCGCCACCGTTTTTGCGAAGTTCCCGACGGCTACCAGCGCGTCGCAGGAAGCCGCCGCTTCCCTGCCGGCGAGAGAATGATACCGCTTCGCATGCGCGCCCAATTCCAGCATATCTCCCATCACCAGGATCTTTCTGCCCCTGGCACGGGCCGTCCCCAGCGCCCGCAATGCCTGGCTTAAAGAGAGCGGGTTCGAATTATACGTATCATCTATGAAGCGCACGCCATGAAAGAACGCGTCCTTGAGCCTGCCCGCGGGAAATTCAAACACGGAAAGCCGCTTCGCGATGTCCCCGTAACCTGTTCCCATTATACGCGCAATACTTACCGCTGCCAATGCATTATATATATTATAATACCCGATGGTCCTCAGTGTAAACGCATACTTTTTGTTGACTGAAAAACGCGCCAGCCCCCCTGAAACAGAGGCCTTTGACGCCCGGAAATCGCACGGCCGGCTGACGGCATAGCTTACTATAAAGGGGCCGCCCTCCCGCAGGCGTAACGCCCTTTTCGAAGACATCTTCTTCCTCAGCAGGTTGTCGTCGGCGTTCAGGACGGCGATCGAAGGGCCGCGGAGGCGTTCAACGAGCGCGTATTTCTCCCGGAGCACTCCCCGCAGGCTGCCGAAATGCTCCAGGTGCGAAGGCCCCGCATTGGTGATGACGGCCGCCTCAGGCTCGCAGATATCCGCGAGAGTGCCTATTTCGCCGGGATGGTTTGACCCCAGCTCGAGGACCAGCGCGTCGTGGCTGCGCGTAAGGTTAAGCAGCGTCAACGGCACGCCGATGTGGTTGTTTTTTGTCCCTTCGTTCTTAAGCACCTTTACGCTTTGGGATAAAACCCAGGCGATCATATCCTTGGTCGTGGTCTTGCCGCTTGAGCCGGTAACCGCGATCACGGGAATAGAGAATTTCCTGCGGTAAAAGCGCGCTATCGCGCCCAGCGCCTTTACAGTATCGGCCACTTCTACGCGGGTGACGTTTCCCCCTCCCGCGGGACGGCCGGCCTTTTTTTCCGCGATGATACAGCGGCAGCCTTTTTTGACCGCTTCGGCGGCAAAATCGTGGCCGTCAAAATTGCCTCCCCTGATGGCAATAAAGGCCTCCCCCGGCTTAATCGTCCTTGAATCGATAGAAATCCCGCTCACGCCGCCGCTACGCGCGCCCGAAACGCTTTTTGCCCCCGCAGCCCTTATTAGCTCATCGATTGCAAACATTCCTTCACTGCCTCTCTATCATCAAAATGGATTGTCTTGTCTTTGTATACCTGGTAATCTTCATGGCCCTTGCCCGCTATCAAAACGATATCCCCGGGTTCGGCGAGCGCCAAGGCGCTTTTTATCGCTTCCAAACGGTCCCGCACCACGGAATAATTGTCTTTCCTGATGCCGCTTTTTATGTCCTCTATTATCGCGTGCGGGTCTTCGGAGCGGGGGTTATCGTCGGTAATGATCACCCGGTCGGAGAGCTCAACCGCCGCTTGCCCCATCTTCGGCCTTTTTGTCTTATCGCGCTCCCCGCCGCAGCCGAATACCGTGATGATCCTTTTTTTCCCTATCCGCCTAAGCGACATAATCACGTTCCTTAAGGCGTCTTCCGTGTGCGCGTAATCCACGAACACCCAGAAGTCCTTCCTGCTCTTGATCCTCTCAAGCCTTCCCGGCACGCAGGTAAATTTTTCTATGGCCGAACAGATGGTCTCTATTTTTATCCCTTCCTTGACCGCCCAGGCGACAGAGGCCAGGATATTGTACACGTTATGATGGCCGATAAGGCTGGTCCTAAGGCGCACTTCTTTATCTTTGGCGGCGAGCAGGAATTCCGCGTACGCCGGATCCATGGCGATGTTCTGCGCGGTGACGTCGGACTCCCGGCGCATGCCGAACGTGACGATATCCGCTTTGCAAAAATCTTTTACCCGCCTGGCGTATTCGTCGTCATTATTGATGACCGCGAAGGCATGGGGGCTTAAGCCTTTGAATAACCGCGCCTTCGCCTCGAAATAGTTTTCCAGAGTCCCGTGGTAATCCAGATGGTCCTGCGTGAGGTTGGTGAATATCGCGGAATGGAAATCGACCGCTTCGGTCCGGTACTGGTGGAGCGAATGCGATGAGACCTCCAGTATCGCATACTGTACCCCTTGCAGGGACATATCGGCGAGCATCGATTGGAGCTCGACGGGCCCGGGGGTCGTATTCCTGGACGCCAGCACCTTTCCTTTAAAACGGTAGTTCACCGTGCCTATCACTGCGGGGGCGAGGCCGGCTTCCCGCAGGATAGCCTCTATGAGGTACGAAACGGTGGTCTTGCCGTTGGTGCCGGTAATGCCTATGACTTTGACTTTTGAAGAGGGGTTCCCATAGAAGGCCGCTGCCAGCCGCGCCAAAGCCAGCCGCGCGTCGTTAACCGTGATGAATAGGGCCTTTTCGCTTTTCGGGCGCCCGCCGGCCTCCCTCACCGCAGCCTGCGTGACCACCGCTTGCGCGCCGTTCTTTAAGGCCTCGCCGATAAAGGCGCTGCCCGAGAGGCGGGAGCCCTCTATCGCCACAAAAATAAAGCCTTCCTTTACCTGTCTTGAATCGCAGCTGATGCCTTTGACCTGAAAATCAAAACTTTCAAAGCGGGGATCTACGCTGCCGTCTATCGATTTAATTATTTCTTTCAGCTCCATTGAACACCAGGGCGTTACCGTTGGATTGTTTGATCTTTAAATACCGCAATACGTCGGCGGCCACATGCTTGAAGACGGGCGCCGATACTACGCCGCCGAAATAATAAGGCCTCGGCTCATCGACCGTCACTACGATCGCGATGGCAGGCTCTTCGGCGGGGGCAAATCCTATAAAAGAAGCGATAAATTTACTGTGGGAGTAGGAGCCGTTAGCCTCAAGCTTCTGCGCGGTACCGGTCTTTCCCGCGGCGCTGAAACCCGGCACCCTCGCGAGCCTGCCGGTGCCTTTTTCCACCGCGCCGGTAAGGATCTTCTTGATGCGCGCCGCGGTCTTTTCCGAAATGACCCTGCGGACCGCTTTGGGGAAAAATTCCTTGATGGTCTGCCCGCGCGAGTCCCTGACTTCTTTCAGCACGAAGGGCTGCATCAGCAGCCCGCCGTTGGCGATCACCGATATGTAACAGGCTAATTGCAGCGCGGTCGCTCCCACTTCCTGGCCTATAGGGATAGCCGAAATAGAGGTGTTTGACCAGAAACGCGGTTCTTTCACCATGCCGGATATCTCACCCGGCAGGTCTATGCCCGATTTGACGCCGAAGCCGAACAGTTTGGCGTAGCGGTATACCAGGCCACTTCCCAGCTTTTGCGCGACTTTCGTAGTCCCGATATTGCTGGATTCTTCTATTACTTCTCTAAAGGTAAGCCAGCCGTGCGAGGTATGGTCATGCAGTATATGGTTGGCAACGCGGTAGGCCCCGTTTTCGCAAAAGAACCTGTCCTCTTCCGAAACCAGCCCTTCTTCCAGCGCTGCCGAGGCGGTAACTATCTTGAACACGGAGCCGGGTTCAAGCAAGTCGCAGACCGCCCTGTCGCGCCTGGCGTCACCGTCGGCTTCGGAATAATTATTCAGGTCAAACGTAGGCCTGTTCGCCAGCGCGAGCACTTCGCCGGTGTGAGGGTTCATCACGATGATACTGGCGCCTTTGGCGCGATACTGCTTAAAGGCCTTGTCGAGCTCGCGCTCGGCGATGTACTGGATCACCTCGTCTATAGACAATACCAGGTCGTAGCCGTCCACGGGAGCGACCATCTTCTCGGAAAGGTCGAGTTTTTTCTGGCGCGCGTCCCTGTACATCATCGCCCAGCCCGCCTGGCCCTTCAGATACCTATCGTAACGCAGTTCGATGCCATCGAGGCCTGTATTATCGAGCCCCGCGAAGCCAAGCACCTGGCTTGAGAGGTAGAGGTTGGGATAGCAGCGCTTGCTCTCCTTCAGGAGCCCCAGCCATTTTACGTTTAATTTCCTGACCTCCTCGCTCTGTTCAGGGCGTATCTTCCTGGCGAGCCAGACGAATGACTTCTTGCGCGAAAGCCTGGCATCCAGGTATTCGTAATTTGTGCCCAGGATAGCCATCAATTGGCGGATGACCGTTTCTTTTTCGTTCCCGGCCATCGCGTTAGGGCAGGCGTAGAGCGAATCCAGCGCGAGGTTTACCGCCTGAGGCTTAAGATTGGTATCGTATATGTTGCCCCTGCGCGGTTCCAGCTCAACATAGAGGCTTTGCTGCTTCTTCGCGATATCCGCGAGGTATTCCGAGCGGAAGAACTGGATGAATAAGAGACGGGAAATGCACAGAAGAAGGAATATGAGGAAGGTGACAAATACCGCCTTTACTCTGCGGCGATAATTATTTATATACACATCAATATGCGTTATGGGTTAAAAGAGCGCCTGGAACTATTATGAAACCGGCTAACGCTCGTCAGGATATTGAAAATGCTTCGGCGCCGGATACCTTTGAGATTCTATAGTCTTTGCCTCTGCTTCTCTCTTTATGCCGAACAGCCGGTACGCCAGGCTTACTCTCTTGGGCGGGTTCTGACTGACAGCCCTTAGACCCTCTCCGGAAGAGGGTAATTGTACCAGACAATACGACTCAGGCATCTGGAAATCCCTGGAGTCAAAGATCTTGCTGCCTATGCATGTCAAAGAGGTATTGCGTTTCAGATTATATCTTAAAGAGGAATTCTTATCAAGCAGGTCCTGGAATTTCACGAGGTGTTTCTGGCCCGCGTACGCAAACCGCAGGATCTCCGTCTGCTGCCACACGTAAAGGAGGGAAAACAACGTAAGGCAGGCCACCAAGACCATGAACTTCGAAAGTCTCATATGTTTTTTACCTTATACCCTTTCCGCAGCCCTGAATTTAGCGCTGCGGCTTGAGGGGTTGGATAATACCTCTTCCCGCACGGGCACCAGCGGCTTGGGCGTCATTATTTTTATCAGGTTGCCGCAAGATTCCTTGCGAAACGCCAATTTTACCGCCCGGTCCTCAAGCGAGTGGAACGCGATAACGCATATCCTGCCGTTCTTATTTAAGAAGCCGATGGATTTAATGATCGCCGTTTCCAGCGCCTCAAGCTCCCTGTTCACGGCGATGCGCACCGCCTGAAAGGTCCTGGTCGCCGGATGGATGCGGTATTCTCTGTATTTATGGGGTATTGCCTTGAGCACGATAGTGCTTAATTCCGAGGTAGTGCTGATGGGGCGGCCCTGCCGCTCTTTCACCAGGAAACGGGCGATGCGGTTATGCCACCGCTCCTGGCCGAATACCCACAGCAATGAAGAGAGCTCCTCTTCGTTGAGGTTATTCACCAGGTCATACGCCGAGATATAGCTGTTCCTGTCCAGACGCATATCCAACGGCCCCTCGTTTTGGAAACTGAAGCCCCTCGACGGATTATCCAGCTGAAAAGAAGATATCCCCAGGTCAAACAGTATCCCGTCTATGGCGCTGATATTCAAATCCCTTAATATCGTATCGATGTCGCTGAAATTGCCGTAGACGAACTCACAGGAGCCTTTATAGTCGGACAGCCGGTCACGGGCCACCGCCAGCGACTCCTGGTCGCGGTCGATACAGATAAGCCTGCCGCCGGGCGAAATCCGCTCGATGATGCACTTACTGTGGCCGCCCGTTCCTACGGTGGCATCCACGATCACCTTGCCCTGGCCCACATTCAGATATTCCAGCGCTTCCTTCAACATTACCGGTGTGTGATAAGTCCGTTGCACTTCAAGTCTCTATGATTTTCTCGGCGATCTGTTCGAAAGACTGCCGCCAGTTCCCGTAAAATTCTTCCCATTTGTCCTTCGCCCAGATCTCGATCCTGTTGGAGATACCCACGACTACCACGTCTTTCTTGATCTCGGCGAAGTCCTTTAAATACTGCGCAAGGAGGACCCGGCCCTGCCTGTCGGGCACCACTTCCGCCGCGCCCGAAAAATAGAGGCGGTTGAAGATCCTGGCCTCCTGCTTGGTAAAAGAGATGTTTTTAAATTTCTGCTCCTGCGCCCGCCACTCTTCCTCGGAAAACATAAAAAGGCACTTATCCAGGCCGCGGGTCACGAAGAATTTCTCGATAAAATTCCCTTTTGCCGCCTCCCGGAATTTAGAAGGCAGTATCAAACGGCCCTTCCTGTCTATAGTATGGAAATATTCTCCGTAAAACATTTTTTATGTCTTTCCACTTTGAACCACTTTCCACCACTTTGTATCAAAAGTATAGATAAAATTACATTTATTGTCAAGATAAAAATTACCCTAACATATTGCGATACTATCTGTAGTAGCTTTTTTTGCCCTGATGGATATGGGTAGTGGTATGGTTAGTGGCGGGAAAAGATGCGCTTGACGCGGCGTATGTCTTTTTTGACCTGGCGGACCAACGCTTCATAGGAGGCAAATTTCCTGTCCTCCCGTATCTTTTTAATAAACTGTATTTCCAGGTACTCGCCGTAGATGTCCTTACGGAAGCCGAATATATGCACTTCTATGTGGTTGACGTTTGGCGATGGGCGGGCGGCGTCCGGCTTATTGAAGGTAGGCCTTTTGCCGATGTAGCAGATGGCTTCCAGGAGCCTCTTGCGCAGCGATACCCTTACCGCGTAGATGCCCGAGGGAGGCAGAATTTCATGCTGGGGAATTATATTGGCGGTGGGAAAACCAAGCCTCCTCGCCAGGGAGCTTCCTTTGACCACTTTTCCGAATACGCTTACCGGCCTCGACAAAAGGCTGCCGGCGGCGCGAAGCTTCCCGGCGGTGATCAGCTTCCTGACGTAGGTGCTGCTGATACTCTTATCGCCCGCCTTCATCACGCCGAACACCCTTACCTTGAACCGGCAGGCGGTTGACAATCGTTGCAGCAGCGCGGGGCTGCCTTCCTGGCGGCTGCCGAACCGGAAATTCCTTCCGACGTAGACCTCGGCAGCGCCCAGCGTTTCCGATAATACCTTTCTTACAAAATCCTGCGCCGTCATTTTAGAGAATGCCCTGTTGAAGCGTATGACCACGCAGGCGTCTATGCCGAGGGCTTCGATAAGCCTCAGGCGGTGGGCGAGAGAATAAATGCTGTGCTGTTTCTGGGGGTGCGGGTAAAAGGTCACCACGACGCTGGAGCCCCCGATGCGGCGGCTGCGGCGCAGGGCCTCAGTCAGGATGCGCCGGTGGGCCCGGTGCAGCCCGTCGAACACTCCTATGGCCACCACCGGTTTTTTGTATCGCGTTGCCTCTTTAAGATCGTATATGACCTTCATCGTAAGGCCTTTTTAGAAGGCGCCGTCTATCCTCTTTAATACCTGCTTCTTTACTTGAACGAGGCTGCCTTTGATGGTGCAGCCGCTGGCGGTCCTGTGGCCGCCGCCTCCGAAAAAGGAAGCGATCTTATTCACGTCGACGCAACCTTTGGACCTTAAATTCACCCGCACTTCATTTCGCCGCGTGAAATTTTCCTTAAAGAGCACCGCCACTTCCACTCCCCTGATCGCGCGCGCGAACGTCAAGATATGCTCGGAGAGGTCAAACGATAATTTTTCACGGACTGCAAGCGATTTCTTCCGCAGTTCGTACCATACGACTTTGCCCTGCATTCTACGCTGCATGGTAGGCAGTATTTTCGCCAGTAGCATCATATCTTCGAAAGGTATATTCTCGTTCAGGTTCTTATAGATCGCGGCGGTATCCAGATGATGCTTGAGCAGTTCGGCGGTCACCGCATGCGCCTTTGCGGTAGTATTGGGATACCGGAAGTAGCCGGTGTCGGTGGCGATGCCGACGTACAGAAGCATCGCGGTATCCCTGTCTATCGGGACGCGCATCGCCTTGTAGAGGTCGAAGACGATCTCGGTGCAGGAAGAGGCGCGCGGCTCTACCCAGGTGACCTGCCCGAACCTGGCATTCCGGATCTGGTGGTCGATATGAAGGACGGGCTTACCCGCATCATTGAGCGTCTGCACTTCTCCGGCCCTTGTC
>JBFZAN010000067.1:0-12760 GCA_041309005.1 Candidatus Omnitrophota bacterium | reverse complement strand
ATAGCTACATTAACCAAGTTATTAGTGAGGAAGAATACAAGAAAAAGAAGTCAATTTTACTTAATGAGAAATTAGAATTGAAGGAAAAATTGACAAGCGATGAGGGCAAGGGTAAAGTTTGGCTCGAACTCGCTCGAACTATCGTAACTTCTGCTGGCCAAGCCAGTTACATAGCGCGGAAGGGATCACTGGAAGAAAAACGGGAGTTTGCGAAAAAGATTGGCTCGAACTTTCGGCTCGCCGACGCTAAGTTGCGTTTTGACTATCAGTTACCTTATGTTTATTTCGCCCAAAAATGGCCGAAAGAAAAATGGGGTGGGTGACGGGATTCGAACCCGCAGCCCTTAGAGCCACAGTCTAATGCGCTAACCATTGCGCCACACCCACCATAATTTTCTATTTACTAGCCGGCTGCTGAACAGGCGGTTGCTGCTCCTGCGCCGGTTGAGAAGCTGTTTCAGGCGCGGCCTGCTGCTGGGCCGGCGGCTGGGGCAAAACCGGTACTTCTATTGACTTAGCAGGAGCCTGCGGCAAAGGCTGGGGCTCAGGCTCAACCTGCGGAGCTTCCTGGACATTTGCCGGCGGCTCCGGAGCCTGCGGCTGCGGCTCGCCTTCTTTTTTGAACGCGCCTCCGATAGCAGAGGTCAGTTCTTTGCCGATGCCGACGCTGCCGGCGATCACTGCCTTGGTGATATCGGAAAAACTCTTGACCGTGCCTCCAATGATCTTGCCCGGGACCTGCGCTACTCCCTCAGGGGTAATGCCGGTGCCTTCCCTGGCCTTAGAAAGCTTGTTCTCGATCGCCATCTTAATGTCGCTGAAACAAAATACCGGGCTGTCGAGCTTGGTCTTGACCGTGAAATCAAGTGAGATATTGCCCTGGCCCATGGATTTGAACATATCCAGGACTATTTCCGCGAGTTTCTCGCCCCGCTCCTTCTGCTCCTCCGGCGCGCGCGGCTTAAACGCGATATCCGATAATTCCAGGCGGCAATCCGCGCTTACCTCGTTATTGAGGCCGTGAATGACGCTGGTAAAATCAAGCCTCGCCCTCTCGATACGCGATTTTTCCAGGTTAACCCAGGTAGCATAGTACGGGTAGAGATAAAGGCCGTCTATATCCCGGACGCGCAGCGTTGCCTGGATGTCTTTCTTCACGAGATTGACCCAGCCCTGAAACGCGACGCTTCCCTCTTCTTTGCCCTGCGTCCAGGGGATCTTGCCGTTAAGCAGAAAAGAGATTATCGGAAAACCTGCCGCGGTAAGATTGAAATTCTCTATATTGACGTTTATCTTGTTGGCGCGGATGGTGATGTTTTTATCGGTGCCGGTGTTCTTGTCTACGAAGGTGAATTCTCCGCCAAGTATCCTGACGCGGCGCGCGAAAAATCCCGGCGAAGCAAGCGTCGGTTTAAACACTATGTCCTTGCTCGCCTCCGCCAGCAGCGCCTTGTTGAAAACCTTATCGCCGGGCGCGGCTGTCTCCGACAGGGCAGGAGCCGGCGCAGGGGCGATCGGTTCCGTGGGCTTAACAATGCTCCTTACGAGAGTGACCTTCGGGTTATAGATCTTGAGCGTTGAAAAATCAAGGCTCTTATTGACAAGATCGAAAAATGCCGCGCCGCCGTAAATCTTATCTATGGTAAACAAGTCTTTTACTTCGATATTCCTGGCGTATATATTGAACGGTAAGGATGAATATACGGTCCCCACCTTGACTTCCCGCTTGAATACGTCGGTAAGCTTCCTGGTCAAAAGCTCTCTTCCCTTCAAGTTCACGTAGACGTGCGCTGCGATGAACATGACGGCGAAGATGGCGAAGATGACGATCAGTACCTTATGTAACAGTCTCATAGATTCTTAATGGTGCGCCTGGCAGGAATCGAACCTGCTACCCACTGCTTAGAAGGCAGTTGCTCTATCCAAGTGAGCTACAGGCGCATTGATCTAATTGTTCCCGCCGTGTCCCTGTGTTTAGATTTACTAGGCGAAGCCATGTAAATCTACAGGGACAGGCGCACGCTTGAAATTCCCGCCGTGTCCCCTACTTTTTGCCTTCCTCACCCTTCGCGGGCTGCGGCAATTCGTCGATAACGAACTGCTTGGGCTTAAAATCTTCAAGCAGCTTCATCCAGTATTCCTTGGCCTTACGCGTATCCTGCATGTCGTACACCAGCCCAAGGTTTAGCTTTGGCGACTGATAGTTTGGATCGATCTCCAGTGCCGCCTGGAATGCCGACTCTGCCATCGCGAAGTTTCCCTGCCGCGCGAAACAGATGCCGCAGTTATTCAGCACGATCTTCCTGTAATTCATGTCGTACGGGTACAATAACAGGAATTTCTGATAGGCGGTATTGGCGGCGATGTAGTTGCCTGCTTTCTGGGCCTTTACGCCCTCGTTAAAGTACGTGACGGCTTCCTTTGACAGCAGGTCCTGCGCGTAACAGGTGGCCGCGGTCACACACAATGCACAAATGATCAATGCTGTCTTGTACGTGCGCATGATCTTCTCCTTCTAGTGGTCGGGGCGGACAGACTTGAACTGTCGACCTCTTGCTCCCAAAGCAAGCGCTCTAGCCAAACTGAGCCACGCCCCGCGAAAAGTTGCGTTCGTGGCGAATACGATTTTAGCAGTATCACGGGTAAAACGCAAGCGATTTCCCTGAGAGAAAAAGGCATGTTAAGGAGGGAATACCGTTACTTGAACAAGGACACGCGGTTCCTGCCCTTCTGGTGCGCCTCCTGCAGTGCCACGGCAGCGTTACGCACCAGCTCTTCTTCGGTCCAGCCTATTTTGTGTTCCGCGATGCCGATACTCACCGTCAGCCTCGACATCCCCAGCGAAGATCTCCTGGCCTCGTTCTCCGTGAATACCGCGAGGCCGATCTTTTCGCGGATCTTCTCCGCCACGACACAGGCTTCCTTCAGTTTCGTTTCAGGCAGGATCACGCTGAACTCATCCAGGCCGTAGCGCGCAACCAGGTCCGTCTGCCGGACGTTGTCTTTGATGAGCTTTGCCATCTGCCGCAGCACGCTGTCGCCCGCGGCGTAGCCGTGCGCCTGGTTATAGTCGGAGAATTTATCGATGTTCAGCATGATCAAGCTTAAAGAGCGCCTGTAGCGCTCGCAGCGGTAGACCTCTTCGGACAACTGCTCGTGGAAATAGCGGTGGTTATACAGGCCGGTAAGCGGATCAAGGGTCGCCAGGTCCTTGTTCTTCTCTAAAAGCCTGCTGTTCTCGATGAAAAGGGCGAAATAATGGCTGATCAGGTTGAGGGTCATCAGGTCCTGCTCGGTAAAGGCCCCGCCGTCTTTTTTATCGGTAAGGCTGACCACTCCCAGAAGGCTGTCCCTGGACTTCACCGGCACGATGACGAACGATCTCGTGGAATAACGCGAAAGCCTGCCCTTGGGCAGGTCGGGGAATTCGGCTTCTATATCTTTTACGAGCAGAGGTTTGCCTTCTTTGGCGACCCAGCCGCTGAACAGCTCGCCCATCTTTACTCTCATCTGGGCGACGTCGGGGCTTAATCCCTGGAAGGCTTTTATGGCGAGTTCGCCGCTTGATTCTTCAAGCAGCATGAAGGAGATCTTGTTGACCTTAAAGATCTTTGCGAGGTTTACGACAAAATAGGAGATAAGCTTGTCGATCTCCTGGACGGAATTCATGGAATCGCACATCTCCAGGCACGCCTCGGCAAAGCCTTTTGAAGGCTCACACGCTCCTGCCAATATCTCCGATTCCGGATCCCGGTTTTCCATCTCTTCCATCCAGGCTATATCTTAAATTATAGCAATTAAAACGTCTTTTGTCAAAATAATTACGTCACGGGCGGTTAAAGTAGCCCGCGATGATATCTTTCGCCTTTTTGAGCGCGCGATAACGGTGGCTCATGGAATGCTTGACCCCCGGGCCCAACTGGGCGAATGTCTTTTTGTATTTCGGGATAAGGAACAACGGGTCATAGCCGAAACCGAAATGGCCTTTTGGCGCGAAACCGATTACGCCGGAGCACCTTCCTTCTACCACGCCTATCAGTCCCTTCGCGTCAGCCAGCGCCACCGCGCACACATAATGCGCCTTTCTTTTGCTAAGCGGCAGGCCGTCAAGCATCTTCAGCAGCTTCGCGTTGTTCTTGTCGTCGCTTTTGTCCCTGCCCGCGAAGCGCGCGGAAAACACTCCGGGCTTACCTCCCAGCGCGTCCACGCAAAGCCCTGAATCTTCGCCCAGGGATAATTTTTTCGTGAAACGGCCTGTGGCAACCGCTTTTTTCGCGGCATTGGCCTTGAAGGTCCTGCCGTTTTCAATGATGCGGGGCGTTCCGGGAAGATCAGCCAGAGACAAAAGGCTGACCCGCCGGCCTTTCAAGATCTCTTGTATCTCTTCTAATTTCTTCCTGTTTTTGGTGGCGACTATCAGTTCGCGGGCTGTCTTCATAGGGAACAATTACAGTATGTCCTTGAGTATGGTCCGCTGCGTATTTATCAATTCTTCGATACCCTTTTGAGCGAGCGTAAGGAGCTTATCCGTGTCTTCTTTCCTGAAGGTTTTGCGTTCGCCGGTGCCCTGTATCTCGATGAATTCTCCGGATGAGGTCATCACCACGTTCATGTCCACGTCCGCTTTGGAATCTTCGTCGTACGCAAGGTCCAAAAGCAGCGCGCCGTTTAACATGCCTACGCTCGTCGCTGCCACGAAGTCCGTAAGCGGCACCCTGGAGATAAGGCCTGCCTTCTTTATCTTCTGTAAGGCAAAGGCAAGGGCGATGAAGCTGCCGGTGATAGAGGCTGTGCGCGTGCCGCCGTCGCCCTGTATCACGTCGCAGTCAAGCCAGACCGTCCTTTCGCCTAAGGACTTCATGTCGGTCACCGTGCGAAGCGAGCGGCCCACCAGGCGCTGGATCTCATAGGTCCTGCCTGAATCCTTGCCGCGGGGTATGCGTTGCTGGCAGGAACGGGGAAGCATGCCGTATTCCGCGGTCACCCAGCCGGTGCCTGAATTTCTCAAGAAAGGCGGCACTGATTCCTCGACCGAAGCGCTGCAGATCACGCGCGTATTGCCCAGCTCGATGAGACAGGAGCCCTCCGCGTATTTCAAGTAGTTCTGGGTTATGGTGAGTTTCCTTAATTTGTCGTTTCCCCTTCCGTCAGAACGCATCATGCAAGCCTCACTTTTTATGTGGACCGATCCCCACGATCAGGGGAAAGTTTTCTACATCCAGTTTATAAATGGCTTCCGGCCCCAGATCCTTATAGGCCACTGCCTTTGCCTTTTTTACGTACTTTGCCAACAACGCGCCGCAGCCGGCATAGGTCAAAAAATATACCGCCTTATGCTGCCTGATCGCGCGCGCCACTTCCTGCGAGCGGTTGCCCTTGCCGATCATGGCCTTGAGCCCGGCGTTCAATAACGCGGGCGCGAAGGCATCCATGCGCCGCGCCGTGGTCGGCCCGCAGGAACCGATGACCTTTCCTTTTGGCGTTTTCGCGGGGCCGCAGTAGTAGATTACCGCGCCTGTAAGCTCAAAAGGCAGTCGCTGTTTTTTCCTGATGGCCTCTACCAGCCGCTTATGCGCCTGGTCGCGGGCAGTGTAGAGCGTGCCGCTTAAGCGCACTTCATCGCCGTCCCGCAGCGCGAGCACCTGCCCGGCATCCAGTGGCGTGGTTATCGTTTTCATTATTCTTTACGTTATAGTGTGGCGCACGCGCTGCGCAGCGCGTGACAGCTGATATTCACCGCGACCGGAAGGCCCGCGATATGCGTAGGAAAGGTTTCGATGCGTACGCCCAGCACCGTATTCCTGCCTCCTAACCCCATGGGGCCGATAGCGAGGTTGTTTAACTCGTGCGTCAACTGCTTTGTCAATTGCCTGACTGCAGGCGAAGGTTTAGCAAAGATATTGCGCAGCAGCGCTTTTTTAGCCAGATGCATCGCGTAATCGGCGGTCCCGCCGATACCGACTCCCACGACATAGGGCGGACAGGCGTCAGGCCCCGCGGCTTTTACCGCGTCAACGATGAATTTTCTTATCTCATCAGGCCGCGCGGTAGGGTTGAACATTTTTAACTGCGCTTTGTTCTCGCAGCCGAACCCTTTGGGCAGAACCGACAGTTTCAACCTGCTTCCTCTTACCACATCGATGTGTATGATGGCCGGGGTATGCCGCGAAGCTCCTCTTGCTAAGGGGTCAGACACTATCGAAGGCCTGAAGTAGCCCAGCCGGTAACCGGCGTCAATGCCTTTTTGAATCGCCGCCTTAAGGTCTCCTGCGACTTTTACCTCCTGGCCGAGCTCCACGAACACGCACGACAAGCCGGTATCCTGGCAGATGGCTAACCTTTCCTTGCGCGCGAGGAGATAATTATCGATGATAGCGCCAAGGATCTTCTTTGCTTTCGGGTCCTTTTCTTTCGCGCGCGCGTTACGCAACGCGGATCGCACGTCCTGGCGCAAGTCAAGCCCTGCCTTAAGGCAGAGGCCTTTTACCGTGGCAGTGATCCTGGAAGCTGAAATAGTCTTCATCGCTTTTTATATTCCCTGGCTACCGTCGTGGTAATGCCGCCGCGAGGATTGAATACGCCGATGATCTTCATCCGGCGCGGTTGGCAGGCCTTTATGAGGTCTTCCATCAGTGTATTGATAAAATGCTCGTGGAAGATGCCGACGTCCCTGAAAAAAATGGTGTACATCTTGAACGATTTCAGCTCGATGCAATATTTCGCCGGAGAATATTCTATCTTTATCGCCGCGAAATCAGGCAGCCCTGTCTTGGGGCAGATGCAGGTAAACTCAGGCACGTCGAGTGAAACCGTGTATTCCTTATCCGGATATTTGTTTTCCCATACGTCGATGGGGGGAGTTTTTAATTTTCTTACATTTTCCTGCAACCCTTCGTAGCCGGGATTCTTTTTCATCTTATTTTACTCCGATCGCCTTATGCAGCTGCGGGGTGACGCGGACAGAGATGTTTTCTTTTCTGCAAAGCTCCTCCATACCGCGTATTTTTTGCGCGAGCGCCCCAAACTCCACTGAACTATCCGGCTGCAGCACCAACGGCGGCTTAAGCGAAAGCGCTTTAAGGAAATTAACCGTATCGAGTATATCTTTTTCAGTGGTCGATTCGCAGATCACCGCTTTCAAGAACAGTTCTTTATCGCGGGCGGCCCTGATAAATTCCGCGTGCTCTCCCCAAAACGCCTTTTCTCCGGTTGAGCCGGGGAGTTTTAAATCCATGGAAATAATGTCGGTGTAGTCTATGACCTTTGCCAGCGCTTCAGGCAGCGTGCCGTTTGTCTCAAGGTAATTCCTGAAACCGTGCCGGCCGGTAAGGCGCATGATCTCCTGTAAGGGCTGCGCCTGCAGAAGAGGCTCTCCGCCCGTGAATGAAACAGAGTGATACGTGCCTTCGTATGCCTTAAGCGCATCCAAAAGGTCCCCGGCTTCGTATTCCCTGAAGCTGCTTAAGGACGTGTCGCAGTATTTGCAATTGAGGTTACAGCCGTAGAAGCGCACGAACAACTGCCTTACGCCGGCATATACGCCTTCGCCCTGGATACTCTCAAAAATTTCCGCGATCTTTGCTTTCATTTTTATTTTTTGACGAGCGGGTCCCGAAGCCCCGCTTCTTTAAAACCCTTTGCCCTGAAATGGCAGCTGTCGCAGGCGCCGCAGGGGAAACGTCCCCCTTTGTAGCAGGACCAGGTCAGCTCAAAAGGCACTTTTAACCTGTGGCCGAGGCGCACGATCTGGGATTTATTCTTACGGATCAGCGGCCGTACGACCCTGATCTCCCTGCGCTCAACGCCTGCTTTTGTGCCGGTCCTGATCACCCTGCCGAACGCCCGGTAAAATTCCGGGCGGCAATCGGGATACCCCGAATAATCCTGGGCGTGCGCGCCGATAAAAATCGCTTTTGCGCCAAGCGCCTCCGCGCAGGAAAGCGCGAAACTCAAGAATATGATGTTACGCCCCGGCACGTACGTGGACGGAATGCCGCCGCGGCTTGCGCGCGCGCTGCCTGCTCTGATCTTAAGCTTTGAGTCCAGGAGGCTTGAGCCTTTCCAGGGAAGCGCTATCCTGACGATGCGGTAGGGGCTCTTCGCGCAAGCGGCGATCCTCTTTGCCGACGCGATCTCGCGCGTATGGCGCTGGCCGTAGTCGAAGATCAGGCAAAAGGGCTGAAAACCTAAGGCTCTCGCAAGATATAAAGTAGTGGCTGAATCAAGGCCCCCGGACAAAAGCACTATCGCTTTCCCTGCGGCGGGCCGGCGCGCGCTATTGCTCATACGTGGCTGAGCTGGTAGTATTCTCCCAGACAGTGATCGATTTAAGGTCCGCTAATTGGGATTTGAGGCTGCGATAAATATAGGCGGCGATGTTTTCTGAAGTGGGATTTACTTTTTTGAAATACGCTATCTTATTGAGGTACGCGTGGTCTAATTTTTCGATTGCCTTATTGAGCTTACCTTTAAGGTATTTAAAATCAGCGACCATGCCTGTGTTATCGAGGGTTTCCCTGGCGAGCACTGCCTCTATCTTCCAGTTATGGCCGTGGAGCTCCTCGCACTTGCCCTTGTAGCCGCGCAGGTTATGCGCGGCGCTGAACTGCGCTTCTACTTTTATGCTATACACCGTTTACCTTCCTGACGTCCTTCATGGGCTCACCCAGAAAACGCTTCGCCAGGCCGCTGAACCACGCGGGGTTATCGCTCACGTAAAAAGTATGCCTGGGCTTCCTGGCGCCGGCAGCGAGCAGGTTCTCGCTGGCGAGGATCTTTTTTACCTCGATGGCGACCTGCTTGGCGGAATCTATCAGCGTAACTTTGGGCCCCATCACTTCCTTGATCATATGCTTCAGGAGCGGGTAATGCGTGCAGCCCAGGATGATCGTGTCCACGCGCGCCTTCTTCAACGGCTTTAAGTACGTTTCCACGACCTCCCTGACCACCTTTCCCCTTAACCATCCCTCTTCCACGAAAGGCACGAACAAAGGACACGCTACCGCCGTAACTTTTATCGTCGGGTCAAGCAGCTTTATCTCGTTCTCATAGGCGCGGCTGCCGATGGTGCCCTTGGTGCCGATCACGCCGATGTGCTTGTTCTTGGTGGCGTATACCGCCTCTCGTACGCCCGGGATGATCACTCCTATCATCGGCACCTTGAAATGGTTCTTGATCACGGGCAAAGCCACGCTCGATACGGTATTACACGCCACGCAGATGAGCTTGACGTCCTGCTTCAGCAGGAAAAGCGTGTCTTCTATGGAAAAACGGATCACCGTCTCTTTGGACTTGATGCCGTAGGGCACGCGCGCGGTATCCCCGAAATAAATGATGTCCTCGCGGGGCAGCTGGTGTATCAGCTCCTTGACCACGGTAAGGCCGCCGACCCCTGAATCGAATACGCCTATTGGTTTCATTGTTTTGCCTTGGTAAGCGCGAGCTCCCTGCCGTAATGCAGCACGCCTTCCCGGATGCTCTCCGCGAGCTTCTCGCGGTAATAATAGTTTTTGAGGAAACGCTCCTCGTTGGCGTTTGACACAAAGCCGACTTCGATCAGTATCGCCGGCATCCTCGTGCCTTTGAGCACGTAGAAACGCGCGCCCTTTACCCCCAGCACTTCCACGTCAAGGTTACGGTTGATGGATTTGCAGATGGAGCCTGCCAGGGTGATGGCTTCCGCGCGGTTATGCGTCAGGACCATATCCCAGATGGTGGCCTTCAGGTCCAGCGAAGGGCGAAGCGCGCAGTTACGGTCGAAGTCAAGTCTTCCCACCTTCGCAGCCGAAAGCGCGCGCTGGGCGTCGTTGACCGTCGGTGAAACGTAATATACCTCAAAACCCTTGAGGCTCCTGACCCGGTTGGCGTTGCTGTGTATGCTTATAAAAAGGTCTGCCTTGGAACTATTGGCTATGTCGACTCTCGCCGGAAGCGAAATGAACTTGTCTGTCGTACGCGTATATGCCACCTCTATCCCGTCTTTCTTGAAAAGCTGGCCTAATCTTTTGGCTATGTCCAGGTTCACGTCTTTTTCCCTTAAACCTGTCCTTCCTATGGCTCCGGGGTCCTTGCCGCCGTGGCCGGGATCGATCACCACCTTCCTGATCGGCGTAATCAGGCAGACAGGCTCGGTATAGACCTTTTTCTCCCTGAACAGTATATCCAGTACCTGTTCTTTGAACCTGAAAGGCGCGACGACCGTGCCCTGGTGCAGGTCAACGGGATACCTTAAGTATTTTGGGGCTCCGTCAACAAGCGCCAGCGTATCCCCCACGCGCAGCTGCACCCTGTGCGCGTCCTTGCTTAATTCAATGGTCCTGGAAAAAGTATCGTATTCCCACTGTATGCCGCGGATGTCGCACAGGGAGACCAGGGGAAAATAGGACGTGCCGTTCAATGAGTAGGAAGGCAATCCCTGCCGTGACGGGGCAGTGGCGCAGCCGGCATAAAACAGGATTACCAGAAAAAAGATCAGGAACTTTGGTTTTCTCATAAAAATTGGTGGAGGTGCCCGGAATCGAACCGGGGTCCTTAGATAACCAAGTAAAAGTCGCTTCATGTTTAGTTTGTCTTTTGAGCTTACTCATGATGACTCCGGCAAACAGGATGCATCACGCAGCAGCCTTTTAGAGTCTCGCCTCAGCCGGGAAGGCTAACCAGCCGAAGCCAGCCTGCTAGCGCTCTCTTTCAAGCCGCAGGCTGCCTGAAGAGAGGCCCGTTTAATTAATTAAACGGGACGAACCCGCAACCCGCTACCGGCGCAAACGCCATCGGTGCTACTGCTGGCGTCATTGCTGGTAAACGGTTTACCATTGTGTGGTTTGCGTTTATTGTTGCAAGGATTGTTGACGCGGCCAACCCTGCGTCCGCGACATGCTACTCTTACCCGAAGTACCTAAGTCGAGCCCTTTCACCCCCGATTTTTTTGTCTCTTACTTGTTTCCAAATCACTTCCTGTTTTTCATCGCCCTCTTTATCTGCAAGTCCACTTCGCGGCGCTTTATGTCCTGCCTGCGGTCATAGAGCTTCTTTCCCCGCGCGAGGGCCAGCTGCACTTTCACAAAGCTTCGGTCGTTGAAATAAAGCGAAAGCGGGATGAGCGTGAACCCCCGCTGGGTTGTTTTTTCCTGTAACTTCCTGATCTGAGAGCGGTGCAGCAGAAGCCGGCGTTTCCTTAAGGGCTCTACGTTCAGATAACTTGCCTGCTCATAAGGAGATATGTGCAGATTATACAAAAAGATCTGGTTGCCTTCGATACGCGCGAAGCTGTCGCTGAGGTTTGCCTTTGCCTGGCGAAGCGATTTCACTTCGCTGCCCACCAGCTCGATACCGGCTTCCAGGGTTTCGATGATCTCGTAATCCCTGCGCGCTTTTCTATTAGATGCTGCGGTTTTACTATCCATTGATTATAACACACTTACGGCTTAAAAACAATCCAATTAAAGAACGCCAGCACCACGGGCAGGGTAATGAGGCTTACCAGGTGCGTGACAAAAATCCCCTGGCTAATGATGGTCTCCTGCTGGCCGTATTTTCTCACCACGACCGCCAGGCTCGTTGCCGAAGGCACTGCCAATTCCAGCACCAGGAGCAGCCCGATAAGGTAAGGAAGCCTGATATACGCCACCAGCAATAATCCGAACAACGGCAGCAGGATAAGCTTTACCAGCACAAGCCTGGTGACTAATCTTGCGTCAAATTTTTTCGCGACGTTCAGCTCGGCGAGGCTTGCGCCTACCACGATGATCGCCAAAGGGAAGCTGCAATTCCCCAGCACCTCTAAAGGCGACATGATGAACTTCGGGATCACGGTATTAAGCCTCGTCGCCACGCACGCAAAGCCTAAAAGCGTGGCGATCACCGGCGCGTTGAACAAACTTGAAAAAGAGAAATATTTTGATTTTCTGCTGGAGAGAAAATACGCCCCCCATGACCAGAATACCAGGTTAAAACCCAGAAGGAACAAGAACAGATAAATGAGCGCGTCGCCCAATTGCCCCTTCGTCACGACCCAACCCAGTAGAGTCAAAGGCAGATACCCCGAATTCTGAAACGCCGTGAGGCTGACGAATTCTTTTTTCACCTGCCCGTCGCCAGGCGTGCCGCCGGTAAGATACCCGATGAGGAGGCCGAACAGGGTTATGGCTACGCTCATCAGGGAAAATAGCCACCAATCAGGATAAAGGCTGAAGCTAAATTTAGCCGCTATCTGCCAGAAGATCAGCGCCGGGAACACCACTTCGATAAGAAGATTGGTCAGCCCCGTAAGCCCCTCTTTTGAAAGCAGGTTCTTGCGCACCATCAGGAAGCCGATGAGCCCCAGAAAGAAGATCTGCAGCATCACCGCGGATATGGATTTGAAATACTCAAATAACAGCATAGTTTCAAATTATAGCATAAAATCCCGGGGATTGATAATCTTCTTTGCGGCAGTTGACAGAATGCTTCGGGTAGGATATACTTATAGAAATTTATTCAGGCGATTTGCGCGGAGGTGGCGGAACTGGCATACGCGTACGTCTCAGAAGCGTATGGGGTAACCCTTGAGGGTTCAACTCCCTCCCTCCGCATATATTTTTTGCCTGAGATCTAAAGAGATTGGCAAAAAATAACCCCGAAGCGTGCGACGCAAATTTACTTTGTAAATTTGCGAGCGTTTACGCGAGGGGTATTTTTTTAGATAAAAGGGGCACCATTTAGGCTGGCCTTCGTCCTTCGGCTCAAGAAGTTTTAAAGGCAGGATGCCCCTTTAAGACTAAAT
>JBFZAN010000066.1:0-23559 GCA_041309005.1 Candidatus Omnitrophota bacterium | reverse complement strand
TTCCGTTAACCTCGGCATCAGCTTTTGCGGGGGCGAATTTATCCTGTGCCTGAACGACGATGCGGTGCTGGATAAGAACTTCGTGAGGAACGCGTTAGAAGGCTTCCGGGAAGGCGAAGTGGGCATGGTGAGCGGAAAAATCCTGCGTTCAGACGGCCGCACAATAGACAGCGCCGGTTTATCGCGGAGCCTCTTTAGGACCGCGAAAGAAAGAGGCTACGGGGGCAGGGACAAAGGGCAGTTCGAAAAGGCAGGTTACATTTTTGGCGTAAGCGGTGCTGCGGCTTTCTACAGGAAAGAGATGCTGGAAAGCGTTAAAACCGGGGATGAATACTTTGATTCAGATTTTCATTTTTTTTATGAAGACCTTGACCTGGCATGGAGAGCGCAGCGCCTGGGCTGGAGGGCGTACTATGTCCCGTCCGCACTGGTATATCACGAAAGGGGGGCTACGGCAAGACAGGGCCGCGGATTACATAAAAGGTTCGCAAGGCACTACCTTTCCAGGGAGCTGCTTTTCGACCTCATAAAAAACAGGTATCTCACCATCATTAAGAATGAGCGTCTTTTTTCCTTTACGCGTATCCTGCCTTTTCTTATCAGTTACGACATCCTGGCGTTCGCCTACATCCTATTGTTCAGGCTTCCCTCGGCAGGATACCTGTTGACACGCCCTATACCGGCGGGATCAGCTTTCAGGAAGCGCGCTTTTCGCCGGCCTCACAAAAAAATAGCTAATAAAACGGCATATTTGGTGATATAATAAATGAAATGGATGACCGGACATTTGTGCGGGAATGCACAAAAGGTGACAGGAAATCCTGGGAAGCATTTGTCAAAAGATACTCTCGCCTCATCTATAACTATATCTATGCCGTCCTGAGGGCCAAGGGCATAGATTTTCTTACCGTAGAAAATACAAACGACCTGTTCCAGGAAATATTCCTCCAGCTGGTACAAGATGACTTCAGGAAATTAAAAAGTTTTAAAGGGAAGAACGGTTGCAGCCTCGCGACGTGGCTGCGGCAGGTAGTGATTAATTATACTATCGACTACGTGCGCACGCTCAGGCCCATGGTTTCACTGGAAGAAGAAAACGAGAACCGTTTAAGCTTAAAGGAGCTGATCCCAGACAGCGCCTTGAGCGCAAGCGATGCGGCCGTATATAAAGAACGCGTGCTGGCGTTAGGTGAATGCATTGAAACGCTGGATAGCGACGAGAAGTACTTTCTGGAGCTGCATATACGCGGTGATCTGACGCTTGACGAGCTTAAGGACCATCTCGGGACCACGCGCGGCACTATCGATATGCGTAAGGCCAGGATCATTGAAAAACTGAGAGCTTGTTTCCAGCGTAAAGGTTTCGTTCTTGCTGACAGCAAGAAATAGTTGTGAGATTCCCATAGCCAATACGTCTGTTATGGTAGGAGGCTATTTTAACGATGCAGAGTTCCATGGAAGATATCATCAAGGCCCTGCTGCAAATGGGTCAGCGCGCGCATGAGGCAACGGATGGGCCTCATCCGGACGAAGAGACTATCTCCTGCTTTCTTGAAGGGAAACTCACCGCGCCTGAAGCCGAAGGGGTCAAGAAGCACGCGCTGCGCTGCGGCCGCTGCATAGACCTTCTGGTAACGTACATAAAAGCGAAATCGACCGATGAAAATGAAGTGCCGCCGGAGTTGCTTGCATCGGTAATAAATCTGGTAAAACAGGATATAAGGTCATATGCTTTGGAGATAGCGTTAAAGCTCGGGCAGGAAATCATAGAGATATTGAATACTACCGGGGACGTGTTGGTAGGGCAGGAATTTGTGCCCGCCCCGTTACTTCGCAGCCGCCATATAAAAGACTTTAAAGACGAGGTCACGGTCTTCAAGGACTTTCAGGACTTAAGGGTCGAGGTAAAGGTAGAAAACAGGGGGCAGGATCATTTTGACGTCTCGATCACGGTGAAGGAAAAAAAGACGCAGTCGGCCGTCAAAAACGCAAGGATCGCCCTTCTTAAGGATGACCTAGAGATAGAGTCTTACCGGACTGATACGGGCCGGGCGTGTTTTGAACATGTTTTGCTGGGGAAATATACGGTTGAAATATCATCTTTGACCGATACGCGTGCCGCTATCCTGTTAACTATAGAGAAGTAAGCAAAGCGCATACGATCCTGAGGCCATGTTTCCCGAACAAAACAGTCTGGTGTTAGAGATACTGCATTTTGGTTCCCAGCTGAAGATGGGCGTCTTCGAGCTGAAGGAGCATTCCCCCACCGTTAAGCAGTACAATCAATGCTCGCCGTCATTTTTGGAAGTCAATAAATTCTGCGCCGACCTCACCCAGGCATTGAACAAAGCCGATAAGAACGGCTCGCTCGATGAGGATGGATTCGGCAAACTGAAAAAAACAGGGCAGCTGCTTTGGGATGAGCTCCTGGCGCGTTCCATAAAAGACAGATTGAGGGCAACGCCGAGCGCCAACCTGGTGTTGTCTTTGGATGAAGAACTGGTATATATACCGTGGGAACTGTTGTACGACGGTAAAGAATTTTTATCGCTTAAATTCAATATGGGGCGCGTAGTCAGGGCAAAAGAAAAGCCTCATCGCCCGCAGTACCGAAGCATGACCGACCGTTTCAGGATGCTGGTACTCGCAAATCCCACCAATGACCTTGGTTCAGCCTACCAGGAAGGCCTGTTTATCAAAAACCAGTTCGACAAGAGATCGGGTAAAATAAACATCGATTTTAAATCGACCCAAATCGATACCGTGTATGTGAAGAAATACCTGCGTGATTACGACCTCGTCCATTTCGCGGGCCACTGCGAGATAGATGCCGATGACCCCGCGAATACGGGATGGGTGCTGTCTAACGGCAGGTTCACCGCGCACGATATCCTCGTGATGGGCGAAACGTCATCGCTGCCTTCTTTGATCTTTTCGAATGCCTGCCAATCCGCGAAGGTTTCCTGCGATACCATCGACGCAATGTACCAGGATGAGGCCTATAGCCTCGCTTCGGCATTCCTGTTTTCAGGTGTGCGCCATTATATCGGCTCGATACGCAAGATCGAAGACAAGGCAAGCCTTTTATTCGCTAAAGAGTTTTATTCGCAGCTCTTAAAGGGAGAGACCGTCGGTGAATCGATGCGCCTGGGCCGGCTGAAACTCATCAGGGAATCAGGGGAGCACTCGGTGTACTGGGCCGGCTACCTGCTTTACGGCGATCCGGATTTCAGGTTATTCAAGCGCATGGCCCGGCCGGCGGTGTCCGTCTCAGGGCGCAAGGCCGTTTTGGGAAAAAGAACGGCAGGTATCGTGTGCCTGGCGTTATGTACGATACTCACCGGAATATGGCTGCATACGGTATTGCCGACCTTGCATCCAACGGTATATTTCCTGTCACGCAGGTCCCGCGCATTGTTCCTGCAGGGCAAGAACCGGGAAACGATAGATACGTGCCTGGACGTCATCCGGCGAGATCCGTTTTTCTTGAGCGCCTACCCCCAGCTGGCCGGGGTGTACGAAAGGCAGGGGAAGCGGGATGAAGCGCTGCGGTATTACTTCGAATACGCGCTTATGGCCCAGAAAAAAAACGACGCCAGGCATATGGCCGCGGCCTATATCTGCATCGGATGGCTGTATCAGCAAAAAGCACAGTACCCCAAAGCCTTTGAGTTCTACACCAAGGCGCTGAGGCTAAGCAGGGAAAAGCGCGACAAGTTGAACGAAGCGGCGGCCTTAAGAAAGCTGGCGGTCTGGCATATGGATAAAGAAGAGAACGACCGGGCGCTGGAGCTCTTGACCAAAAGCTCGGAGATCAACCGCGAAAGGAAACATATTTACGAACACCGGTATAACCTGGCCTGCGACTATTTTGACCTGGGGCTTGTGTTCGTCAATAAGGACGATTACGGGACCGCGAAGAAATTTTATACGAAGAGCCTCGAGTTGTTCCGGAGGCTGAATCTCAAAAGCGAATTGAGCGATTATTATTTTAACCTCGGAGAGGTGTACTCGTACGAAAAACAATACCAGAAAGCGCTCGACTGTTATATGCGCGGCCTCGCGATCGACAAGCGCCATGGCTGTAAGCCCGGCGTCGCCAGCGACTATACGATGATAGGGGAACTTTATTTTGAAATGGATGACCTGGATAAGGCCCTTGATTTTTTCACACAGGCAGCGGCCCTCTGCCGTCAGATCGACGCCGAACCAGAGCTCGCCGCCGTCAATTACGACCTCGGCCTTTTGTATAAAAAAAAGAATCAAAAAAATAAAGCGAGGGAATATTTAAGGAGCGCCCAGGAATTTTACCGCCTCATCGATACCCCCGATTACCAGGAAGTAAAAAAAGAACTTTTAGAGCTCACCCCGCCTTCATAGCCAGCCTTTGAAAAAAATGTGTTAGATTGCCCGTATTGCGCCGTCTATTGTAAGCGAGGGTGACCTTACAAGGAGGTGTGCAATGTCAAAGACACTAGCGGTATTCATAACGGCGTGCGCATGGCTGTGCGCATGTAGCGGCCGCCTGTACGCGAATGACTCTACCTGGCGCAATATCAGCCCCGGTATTTTCGACCTGCATTCTCTGGTAATGGATGATCAGCGCGTTATGTATATCGCAGCGGGCAACGAAGTGTCAAAACGCGAAGACAACGCAACGCAGTGGGATGAACTGTTCGCGGTAAAAGGCGCAAACAGGGTAATAACTTCTTTATATATGGACAGCTACGATCGCGGCACACTCTACGCTGCGTCAGGAAGCGGCCTCTACCGAAGCGCTAACAGCGGCAGGGATTGGGCGAGGATCTATAAGGGCAGGGCCTGTCTTGAGAACGAGTGCACGTGCGTGGCAGCTTCCGGCGACAGTATCTACCTGGCCACCAAGGCCGGCCTGTTCCTCAGCCACGATAGAGGAAAGACCTGGCGCAGGGCGGCAGGTAAGCCGGGGAGAAGTTACATTCATTCCATAGCGCTTGCCAAAGGAGACCTCGGACGTATCTACGCGGTGAGCGTCAACGGATTGTTCGTGTCGCAGGACGCAGGAGCGTCCTGGGAAAGAAGGATGGTGGTTTCAGGCGATGAGGATATTAATACCGCGGAAGAGGAAACAGGCGAGCAGGAGCGGGAAAGCGCCGGTTTCAAGATGCGCTATGTCACCACCGATCAGCAAAACCCTTCGCAGGCGTATCTAGCCACTAACAGGGGCGTATATAAAAGCACGGATAAAGGCTTGAGCTGGGAGCGGCTTGCGGATTACGGCCTGCTTGACAGGGATGTGCGCATACTGCTTGTAGCATCGAGCGCGAAGTTGTACGCGGCCACAAAGTCCGGGATATTCGAATATGCCGCTACTCGCTGGCAGGAAGTATCGACTGGCCTTGCGACGAGAGATGTACGGGGTCTGGCCGCTGACGCAAGCGGCAGACTTTACGCGGCCTGCGATGGAGGGTTGTTTGAGGCGGACAGGGCCGCGCCCCGGGAAAATAAGAGCGTGTTATCGTTGTATTTCAAGGATGAGCCGGAAATAGAAGACGTCCAGGAGCAGGCAGTCAGGTACGCAGAGGTAGAGCCGGAAAAGATCATCAACTGGAGAAAGCTTGCCGCTAAAAGATCCATATTGCCGAAGGTGAGCGTTGGCATAGGCAGGAACGTTACCGATCTCTGGCACTGGGAGGGAGGCTCAAGCACTGTCTGCGGAGACGACCGTTTGGTGCGCGGACAGGATGCGCTAGAATGGGACCTAAGCTTAAGCTGGGATTTAAGCGAGTTGATCTGGAGCAGCGATCAGACTTCTATCGATGTGCGCTCGCGCCTTACCGTGCAGCTTCGGGAAGATATCCTGGATGAAGTGACAAAGCTTTATTTCGAGAGGATCCGCATCAAGATGGAACTGGACAATCTTTCTATCGAAGACCGGAATAAGAGGCTCGGGAAAGAACTGAAGCTAAGAGAGCTTACCGCTTCTCTGGACGCGCTTACGGGCGGGTATTATTCCGAGTGCCTGAAGGCCGCCGGGAAGCCATAGGGTTAATTGCGTTTTAAAATTTCTTGCCAAAAAGCCGCATTTATGTTATCGTAAATAATCGCTCGCCGATAATAACTCCTTTAATAAATCCATACTTGGGCGGATGTTACAGCGCTCCTGGTGAGCGCGGATGAGCTGTGACCGCGCAGGTATTACCCTAAGGCGGATATCCGGCCTTTCTAAAGCCTTAAGGACACTCGGAGGACAGACTACGCATTATGGCATTACACCACTTTACAGACATTAATTTCAAAAAAGAAGTTTTAGAATCCGATATCCCCGTGCTGGTTGATTTCTGGGCGAACTGGTGCGGGCCGTGCAAGATGATCGCGCCGGTCATAGAGGAGCTGGCGAAGGAATACGACCTGAAGATGAAGATCGGTAAATTCGATATCGACGAAAATCCCAAAACCCCCAGCCACTACGGGGTGATGTCCATACCAACGCTTTTGTTTTTCGGCCGCGGGGAGGTAATAGCGCAGGCAGTGGGGGCTTTACCGAAGGCAGAACTGAAGAAGAGGATTGAGACAATACTCATATCCCAATGAAAAAGATCTTTATCGCGGCTACCAAGCAGAACGACGGCAAGACCACTGTTTCCCTGGGGCTGATCTGTAATTTCAGGGAGATCTTTAAAAGGGTCGCTTTTATAAAACCCATCGGCCAGCGCTATCTTGAAGAAGAGGGGCTGAAGGTCGATGAAGATTCCCTGCTTATAGAAGAGGTCTGCGGCATACGCTGCGGCCTGAAAGACATGAGCCCTATCGCGGTTGAAAAAGGCTTCACCGAGAAATACATAAGCCGTCCCCGCCAGGCGCGCATCATGAGCCAGATCAAGAGGTCTTTTGCCAGGGTGTGCGAAGGCCAGGATATGGTGGTTATCGAAGGCACGGGCCATGCGGGGGTGGGCTCTGTGTTCGACCATTCCAACGCCACGGTAGCAAAGCTCCTGGGTTCGGGGGTCATCATAGTTTCTTCCGGCGGCATAGGCAGGCCCATCGACGAAATAGTATTGAATAAGGCGCTTTTTGAAAAAGAGGGAGTGAGGGTATTGGGGGCGATCATCAATAAGGTATTGCCCGAAAAATTCGATAAGATCAATAGCCTCGTGAGAAAGGGCTTAAAGAGAAAGGGCATCTCCGTGCTGGGGGTGATACCGTATTACCCTTCCCTGTCGTATCCCACCATACGCCAGATCCTCGAGGAGACCGATTTCAGGCTCTGGTGCGGGGATGAGTACCTGGAAAATTCCGTCGCGCGGGTGATCGTGGGCGCGATGGAGCCGCATGACGCGATCAAGTACATCGTCGATGATAGCTTTCTGATCACTCCCGGCGACCGCGACGATATGATCATGACGGTGCTGGGGTGCCGCCGCAAAAAAGACTCAAAAAGGCTCATGGTTTCAGGCATAGTTTTGACCGGAGGCATCACCCCCGCGAAATCCATAAGGAACCTGCTGGTAGATGCGCGTATACCCGTCTTGTTATCAAAAGAGGACACCTATACGGTCGTTTCATATGTCCACGACCTGACCGTAAAGTTAAGGCCCCGCGACACCGATAAGATCAGCGCGGTTATCAAGCTCATTAAAGACAACGTAGATCTACACACCATCATAAGGAGCATGTAACATGGATATACTCAAGCGGCTGCGTGAAAAAGCAAAGGTTCATAAAAGGACTATCGTGTTGCCCGAGCATTATGATACGCGCGTCCCAGAGGCTGCCAGGATCATTCAGGAAGAGGGGATCGCCAACGTGGTCGTCCTTACGAAAGACGCGATTAACCCTGCCGACAAAGAGAGCTATATCCAGGAATATTTCCAGCTGCGCCAGCATAAAGGCATTGACCTGGAAAAAGCAAAAAAATTGTTCGAAGACCCGGTTTACTACGCGGCGATGATGGTAAGGCACGGTAAAGCCGACGGCTTCGTAGCCGGCTCAAGCCATAAGACCGCCGATGTCGCGCGCGCGGCCATCCACTGCATCGGCATGGAAGAAGATATGAATTTCGCGTCAAGCTGTTTTATCATGACGGTGCCGAACTGCCCGTACGCAGAAGAGGGGACGTTTATCTTCGCGGATTGCGGAGTAATCCCCGAGCCTAACGCGCGCCAGCTGGCGTGTATCGCGCTGGCCTCGGCGCAGCTGACGGACAAGGTCCTGGGGCTCGTCCCGCGCGTGGCGATGTTAAGCTATTCCACTAAGGGCTCGGCTGAGAGCAAATCCACTGAAAAGATCCTCGAGGCTTTGCAGTACCTCAAGGAAAAAGCCCCCTCGCTTCTCGCCGACGGGGAACTGCAGGTGGATACGGCGATCGTGCCGGAGGTCGCCAATATAAAGTATCCTAACGGCGTATTGGGCGGCAAAGCGAACATACTGGTGTTCCCTAACCTGGAGGCGGGCAATATAAGCTATAAGCTCGTTGAGAGGCTTGCCGGAGCTCGGGCGATAGGCCCTCTGTTCTTAGGGTTACGTAAACCTTGCAGCGATCTTTCGCGCGGGTGCTCCGTTGAGGATATCGTAGACTGCGTTGCGGCGACCGCGATCAGGGCCCATTAAACCATGAATGTACTGGTAATCAACTGCGGCAGCTCTTCCATAAAATACAAGCTTTTTTCCATGCCCGAAGAAACGCTCATCACTAAAGGTTTGATCGAGCATATCGGCGAAAAAGGCTCTGAAGTAAAAGACCATTACGCGGGCTTAAGGATAGTGCTTGAGGCCGCCAAACGCGTTGAACTGGTGGGCCACCGCGTCGTGCACGGCGGGGAGAAGTTCAAGCTCCCCGTGCTCATTGACAGCGCGGTGATCAGGAAAATCCGTCAATGCTGCCAGCTTGCGCCGTTACATAATCCGGCCAACCTCGCGGGGATACTGGCATGCAAGAAATTGCTTCCCGGCATACGCCAGGTGGCTGTGTTCGATACGGCGTTCCACCAGACGCTTCCGGAGCACGCGTACATGTACGGCCTCCCGTACAGGTATTACAAAAGGTTCGGGATACGAAGGTACGGTTTTCACGGCACAAGCCACAATTACGTCGCGCACGAGGCCGCCCGCATTTTAAGAAAGCCTTTTAAGAGGCTTAAGATCATTACCTGCCATCTGGGCAACGGCTGCAGCATCGCTGCCATCCAGCACGGGAAATCCTGCGAGACGACTATGGGGTTTACCCCGCTTGAGGGGCTGATCATGGGCACGCGCTGCGGCGATATAGATCCGGCGCTGGTGACTTATATCATGCAAAAGGAAAAATTGACTATTCAGGAGATGGACGCCTTGCTTAATAAGCACAGCGGCCTTAAGGGGATATCCGGCGTCAGTAACGACATGAGGGTGCTGAAAGAAAAAAGCAAGGCAGGCAGCAGGCGCGCGGACCTCGCGATAGATATGTTCGTGTACCGCATAAAAAAATATATCGGAGCGTATATCGCGGTCATGGGCGGCTGTGACGCGCTGGTGTTCACGGGAGGCATAGGCGAGAACAGCGCCAGGATGGTCGACAGCCTGCACAAGGGCGTCTGTAGCTTCCTCAAAAAAAGGCCGAGGGTACTGATCGTGGCTACCAACGAAGAGCTTATGATCGCCCGTTACTCATCAGAACTCATGCGGCAATAAAGGAGTTTCGTTCAAGCGGGGAACCGGCAAAAGCCGCAGGAAAATAAAAAGGGAAGGAAAAATGTTCAGGACGATGCTAAAGTCAAAGATCCATCGCGCGCGCGTCACCGAGGCGAACCTTTATTACGAGGGAAGCATTACTATCGATGAAGCGCTGATGAAGAAGGCGGATATCTTGGCGGGTGAGAAAGTCGAAGTATTGAACATGAATAACGGGATACGCCTTGAAACCTACGCGATCATGGGGAAAAAGGGTTCGGGCGTCATCTGCCTGAACGGCCCTTCTGCCCGCGGGGCGTACGTGGGGGACGAGATCATCGTTCTTTCGTATGTCGCCGTTGACGCGCAAGAGGCGAAGTCCGTTAAGGCTAAGGTAGTGCATGTCGATGAAAGAAACCGCGTTAAAGATTAGGTTATTCGGCGATCCGGCATTGAGGAAAAAAGCCGGGAAAATCAAAAAGGTCACTCAGTCCCACCGTGAACTGTTGAGCGGCATGGCAAGGCTGATGTACCAGGCGGGGGGAATAGGGCTGGCCGCGCCTCAGGTAGGCTCGAGTGAGTCTTGCATTGTAGTGGATATCGGCTCAGGCCTTTATAAGCTGATAAACCCTAAAATGACATTGAGGGAAGGGTCCCAATCCATGGAAGAGGGCTGCCTTAGCGTACCGGGCGTGTGCGTGCGGGTGAAGAGGGCAAAGAAGGTTTTGATCAAAGCGCTTGATGAAAACGGGGTCCCTGTCGCCGTAGAGGCGCAAGACCTCCTTGCCTGCGTATTCCAGCATGAAATAGAACACCTCTACGGAAAGATGATCGTTGACCACGCTTCATTCCTGGACCGGCTCAAGATCAAACGTAAACTTGAACAATTAAAAAAGAAAGCGGAGCTTGAAAGGCTGTCGGAATCAAAAAAGCAATATTGCGAACTGCGGCTGTAGCTGCCGCCGTGTCGGCAACTTTATAAGGGCTTTCACATGAACGACGTGTTATACGATGTGGTGGTGGTCGGCGCGGGTCCTGCCGGGATGGTCGCGTCATTGTACGCCGCGCGCTACAGGCTGCATTTGGCGCTTATCGAGAAGATGTCTTGCGGCGGCCAGATAATCCTTTCCCCGGCGATCGATAATTTCCCGGGATTCCCCGGCGGCATAGCGACCGTTGAGCTGATAGAGCGATTTAAAAAACAGATAGACGAATTGGGAGTGCAGATCGAACCCGGCGAAGTGACGCAGATCGCTTCCGTTCCCACGGGCAAGGAACCGCTCTATACCGTTGAGACGCAAGAAAAGACTTTCCGGGCAAAGAGCGTCATCATCGCCAGCGGCGCGAAATCAAAACGGCTGGGGGCCAAAGGCGAAGAAAAGCTTATTGGCCGCGGCGTTTCGTATTGCGGCACCTGCGACGCTCCTTTATTCAGGGGCAAAGACGTGGTGGTGGTGGGCGGAGGCGACCGGGCAGTAGAAGAGGCGCTTTTTTTGACCGGTTACGCAAAGACAGTAACGCTGCTTCATCGCCGTCAGGCGCTACGCGCCTCAAAGATCCTTGAGGAAAAAGCCAAAGCGAGCCCGAAGCTTAAATTTATACTGGAAAGCGTCATCGAAGAGATAACCGGAGATAACAAAGTATCGGGCCTTATTTTGAAAAATGTTTCAAGCGGCACAACGCGGCAGTTTGCCTGCGACGGCGTGTTCATATTCGTAGGCATAGACCCGGATACCGCTTTCGCGGGCAGTATACTAGAGAGGGATGAAGCAGGGTTCATCCCTACGGATGAGAACATGAAAACTTCCAGGGAGGGCATTTTTGCCTGCGGAGACTGCCGTAAAAAAGAGCTATACCAGGTGGTCAATGCCTGCGCCGAAGGCGCGGTCGCGGCGTATTCCGCGCATAAATACCTACTAAACCAATGAGCAAATCACCCACTCGTAATAAAAAATTAAGGAACTGGGTTGCCCGGTCAGCGCGCGTATGCGATCCCGACGCTATTGTCTGGATCGACGGCTCAGATGAGCAGAAAGAGCGGCTGCAGAAAGAGGCGGTGGCCGCGGGCGAACTGATCCCCCTTAACCAGGAGAAACTGCCCGGCTGTTTCCTGCACCGCACCCATCCTAACGACGTTGCCAGGACCGAGCACCTTACCTTCATATGCACCAAGAGGAAGCGCGACGCTGGCCCGAACAATAACTGGATGTCCCCTTCCCAGGCGCATAAAAAAGCAAAACCTTACTTTAAGGGCGCCATGAAGGGCAGGACCATGTATGTGATCCCGTTCTCCATGGGGCCTGTCGGTTCGCCGTTCAGCAAGATCGGGGTGGAGCTGACGGATTCCCGCTACGTGGTGCTCAATATGATGATCATGACCAGGGTAGGCGCAAACGTTCTCGCCCAGCTGGATAAAGGGGCTGATTTTACCGAATGCCTTCATTCCATCGCCGACCTGGATATACACAAAAGGCTCATTCTGCATTTTCCTGAAAGTAACCGCATCTGGAGCGTCGGTTCGGGATACGGCGGAAACGTGCTTTTGGGAAAAAAGTGCCTTGCGCTTCGCCTGGCAAGTTTCATGGGGCAGAAAGAAGGCTGGCTGGCAGAGCATATGCTTATTATGGGCATTGAAGAGCCAAACGGCCATATTGAATATATCGCGGGTGCATTCCCCAGCGCCTGCGGGAAGACTAACCTGGCGATGCTCCTGCCGCCTGAAGGGCTGAAAAGAAAAGGCTACAGGGTCTGGACCGTGGGAGACGATATAGCCTGGATGCGCATCGATTCCGACGGAGCGCTGTGGGCGGTCAATCCGGAGACCGGCCTCTTCGGCGTTGCCCCGGGCACAAATTCAAAGACCAACCCCACCATGGTAGAGACGATCAAGAAGAATACTATCTATACCAACGTGCTGCTAAGACCCGACGGTACGGTTTGGTGGGAAGGCGCGGACGGCGATGTGCCTTCCAGCGGTATTGACTGGAAAGGTAACCCCTGGAAACCGGGCATGACCGACAGCCTCGGGAAACCCGTGCTGGGCGCGCACCCTAACAGCCGTTTTACCGCGCCCATTGCCCAGTGTCCGTCTATTTCGTTCAGGCTCGAACATCATCACGGAGTGCCTATCTCCGCTATCGTATTCGGCGGCCGCAGGCAGCTCCTTGCTCCTTTGGCGTATGAGGCGTTTAACTGGCAGCACGGAGTGTTCGTCGGCGCGATGATGGCCTCGGAGCGCACTGCCGCCCAGGTAGGAAAAGTAGGCGAGGTCAGGCGCGATCCCATGGCCATGCTTCCATTCTGCGGCTATAATATGGGTTTGTATTTCGGCCATTGGCTGAAATTCTGCAGGAAAATGGCGAAGACCCCCAAGGTCTTTCACGTGAATTGGTTTCGGATGGATGAGCACGGCAGGTTCCTCTGGCCCGGCTACCGCGAGAATCTAAGGGTCCTGGAATGGATACTGGACAGGTGTAACGATAAAGTCGGCGCGCAAAAGACGCCTATCGGCTATGTGCCGAGAGCCTCTGATATCGACTTGACCGGCCTCACGCTCCCGCCGAGCGCATTGGAGAAACTGCTGGCGGTCGATAAAAAAGACTGGCTCGAAGAGTTAAAAAACGTTAAAACCTTTTTCGGGAAATTTAAAAGAGATTTACCCGATGAGATATGGCTTGAATTTGAAGCGCTCTCGCGGCGCTTGAAAGGCAAATAAAGGCAGACGCATATGCAAGGCGAAATAGTAATGTCGACGGATTTTAAGGACCTGAAGCTTTTTAAAAAAGGGAAGGTGAGGGAGGTTTACGACCTGGGAGATATGCTCTTGATTGTCGCCAGCGACAGGATCTCCTGTTTTGATGTGGTTTTATCGAACGGGATACCGTATAAAGGTAAGGTGCTTACCGCGCTTTCCGAATTCTGGTTCTCTTTTTTGAAGGATATCGTGCCGAACCATTTTATTACCGCCGACGTAGACAGTTATCCGGCGGCGCTGAAGCAATACAAATCCCAACTGGAGGGCCGCTCCATGCTGGTATTGAAAACCAACCCGGTGGCGATAGAATGCGTGGTGAGGGGCTACCTCTCCGGTTCGGGCTGGAAAGAGTACAAGCAGAAGCATTCGGTCTGCGGCAATAAGCTTGCGGCCGGGCTTGTTGAGTCGGCGAAACTGCCACAAGTCATCTTTACTCCCGCGACCAAAGAAGACGCCGGCCATGATATGAACGTAGATTCAGTTTACGTTGAGAGACTCCTGGGTAAAAAGACCACCGACGCGCTGCGGGAGACAAGCATCGCGTTGTATACAAAAGCAAGCCGTTATGCGGAAAGCAAAGGCATTATCATCGCCGATACGAAATTCGAATTCGGGATGCATAAGGGGAAACTTATGCTTATCGATGAAGCGCTCACCCCTGATTCTTCGCGGTTCTGGCCGCTCGATGAATATTCTCCAGGGAAATCCCAGCCCAGTTTCGACAAGCAGTTCGTGAGGGATTACCTGGAACAGCTCGACTGGGACAAAAACCCTCCCGCGCCGGATTTGCCCCGGGAGATCATCGAGAAATCGAGCCATAAATACCTGGAAGCACTGACAAGGCTTACCGGAAAAGGCCTGCTATAAACCGCTTCGCATTCATGGACTTTTTTAAAAAGATACTCTCTTTCGTCTTCAGGATCAGCATAAGCGTCGTATTGCTGATTTTTTTATTCAGGCAGGTCGATCTAAAGAGCCTCCTCGGGATAATAAAAGGCGTCAATAAGCCTCTCTTATCGCTTGCGCTGGCCATTTTCTTGCTTAACTATCTCCTGAGTTTCTACCGCTGGCTGATGATACTGAAAGCGGCAAACCTTCGCCTGCCTTTAAAGAGGGTCGCTATTTCTTATTCCGGCGCGATATTCTTCAGCCTGTTCTTGCCTTCTACCATCGGGGGGGACCTGGTAAGGAGCGTAGACCTGTCGGCCCATACCAAGCGGCCAAGCGAGGTGGTGGCTACGGTGATACTGGATAGGTTAAGCGGTTACGTGGGGCTGGTAAGCGTCGCGTTAGTCGCTCTTCTTCTGGGAAAGAATTTTTTACACGACCGGATCATTTTGGCTGCCATGGCTGTTATCACCGCGGTACTGGCTGCTACGCTGCTTGCGCTGTTTAACCGCCCGGTATACTTGAGGATCAATAATTTGCTGCGCGCTCCGGCCCTTGCGTTATCCGGGAAGGCCGCCAAGAGCAGCCCTTTGCCGATGGCCCATTTTTTCGGCCGGCTCAGGGAACTTCTGACCAACACACATAAAGAGATACACTATTTCCGCAACCACAAAAAGATAATAGCGCTCAATGTGGCATTGTCTTTCGTGATCCAGCTGATCACGCCCCTGGTTTTTTACATCATTGCCTTGTCCCTCGGGCTGCATGCGCCCGTGCTGTATTTCTTTGTGGTCCTGCCGATCGTCGGCGCCATTACCCTGCTGCCGATATCGCTGGGCGGATTGGGATTAAGAGACGCTTCGGTGGTATTCTTTTTTGCCAAGGTCGGGGTCGGTAAAGACGCGGCGCTTTCCATGTCCCTTTTGAATTTTGCCTTCATACTGGCGTATTCGACCATAGGAGGACTTATCTATGTCCTTACAGTACATCATAGACGGCTATAATGTCGTAAAGCACGCCTCGTTTTCCCCGCCGAAGGCAAGCAGGGACCCGAGGGGGGCGCTCCTTGAGCGTATAAGGTCGCAGGGGCTCTGCGGCAGCCTGAAAAATAGAGTGACCATAGTGTTTGACGGATTCCCCGGCACTGGCGGCGCGGTTCCTTTAAGAGGAACCATAGAGACCGTTTTTTCCGGCGAAAAGTCCGCCGATGATGTAATAAAACGGATGGTCGAGCAATCCGGAAATCCCCGCACCGTCATCGTGGTCTCAGACGACCGGGAGATCGCTTTTTACGTGAAGGCAGCCGGCGCCCATTGTCTCGGCGTTGAAGAGTTCATCGGGGCGAAGAAAAAACGAACGCTGCGGGAAGAAACTTTGAGCGCGCCAAAGTCAGACCTCACCTATACCCAGATGGCAAGGATCAACAGCGAATTAAAAAAACTGTGGCTGGAGCCTTAAAAGAGAAGATTTCGGGAGATTTCATAAAATTCCTGGGTACCGCCGGAGCGCGCTTCGTGATGATAAAACAGCTTCGGGCTTCAGGCGGCATATGGGTATCCTGCAAAGGCACCAACGCGCTTATTGACCCCGGTCCGGGCAGTATCGTGCGCTGCGCTTCAAGCAAGCCGAAATTAGACCCTACCAAGCTGGACGCGCTCATCCTCACCCACAAGCATCTGGATCATTCCGGAGATATCAACGTCATGATAGAGGCCATGACCGAAGGGGGCTTCAAGAAAAAAGGCGCGGTTTTTGCCCCCGCGGACGCCGTTGAAAAAGACCCTGTCATTTTCGAGTACCTGAGGGGTTTTCCCGAAAGGATTGAAATGCTTTCCGGCGAAAGAACGTATTCCGCGGGAAATCTTACTTTTCAGACTTCGATGAGGCATATCCATCCCGTGGAAACGTACGGCCTGAAGTTTTCCATAGGCTCTACCCGCATAGGCCTACTGGCCGATACGCGCTATTTCGATGACCTTACGCGCTTTTATAAAACGGATATTCTCATAATCGGCGTGGTTTTTTATGAACCGCGCGCCGGCATAGACCATTTGTCGATGGCAGACGTAGAGAGCCTTATCACGCGGATCAAGCCTAAAAAAACGATACTCACTCATTTCGGCATGACCATGCTTAAGTCCAGGCCGCACATCCTGGTTGAGGAATTGTCTAAAAGGCTGGGCAGGGAAGTAATAGCCGCCTATGACGGAATGACGTTGAAATTCTCCTGACCCGCGTATTATTTTTAAGCCCATGAAAAGCGTATTGCTGCATATCTGTTGCGGAGTATGCGCCAGCTATCCGGTGCTGAGGCTTCAAAGCGAAGGCTACAGGGTGCTCGGCTTCTTCTACAATCCCAATATCCAGCCGCAAGAAGAATATACGAGGCGCTTGGCAGTCGCGCTGAAAGTCGCCTGCACCCTTACGTATGAGCTGCTTACGGGAGCATATGAGCCGGAAAAGTGGTTTCAGGCGGTAAAAGGGCTGGAGCATGAACCCGAAGGGGCAACGCGCTGCAGCGTTTGTTTTAAAGTAAGGATGGAAGAAGCCCACAGGAAGGCCCGGCAGCTGGGTATCCCGTATTTCGCGACAACCCTTTCAATAAGCCCCCATAAACAGAGCCGGGAAATAAACGCTCTCGGCAGCTTAATAGATCCCGCAGGATTCCTGGAATACGATTTCAAAAAACAAGACGGTTTTAAAAAGGCCACTGCGTTCGCAAAAACACACTCGCTTTACCGGCAGAATTACTGCGGCTGTATCTTCAGCCGGAACCAGCCCTAAAAACGCTCTTGTTTTGCGATACCCCTTATGCTAATATAAGTACATTCGCGGATTTCTTTTAAAAACTTACCATGAAAAATACGGTTTTTTTCGACACTATCCCTATTCTGGCAACAAAAGATCAGGTCTACAGGCGCCTGGGTTTTCGTGAAGCGAAGACCGTAGTAAGCGCAAGGCAGGCCCGGGAGATCGAGCGTTACATGCAAAAAGCCGCCCGCCTGGTCTCCTTGAAGGGGGCAGCGAGTACTGTTGCCTTCAGGAAAGAGCAGGATTCTCGGATCGTGTTCTCAAAAAAAATTTTATTCGAGAGCAGGCAGCTTGCTATGTTTCTTGAGCGCTGCGAAGGAATGCTGCTTTTTGCAGCGACCGCGGGCAAAGAGATAATGGAGGCGGTAAAGAGATCGTCGAAGGGCAAGGATGTGACGGAGGCGGTGGTGCTGGACGCGGTCGCGAGTGAAACGGTCGACGCGGCGCTGGACTGGATCATGGGCTATTTTAACCGCCAGCTGCTTAGAGAGAACAGGCGGCTTACCAGGAACCGCTTTTCCGCCGGATACGGCGATTTTCTGCTGGAGAACCAGAAGAAGATCTATGATATTTTAACACTGAAGCGCCTGGGGATCGCGATAACCCCGGAGTGTATACTGGTGCCGGAAAAGTCCGTTACCGCGATCGCGGGGATCAGGGGAATGACCGATGAACGTAAAAAAAGAACTGCTTGAACTTATTCGCAGAAGGATCGTGGTTCTTGACGGCGCCGCCGGGACCCTCCTGCAGCAGCTTGGGCTGCCGCAGGGGATGAGCCCGGAATTGTGGTGCATGGAGCACCCTGAAATAATACAATCGATCCATTCCGGATATCAAAAGGCGGGCGCGGATATCGTGTATACCTGCACGTTCGGAGCGAACCGCCTTAAGCTTAAGCACTACAAGGCGCGCCAGGTAAAAAAGCTCAATATGAACTTAAGCCTTCTGGCCAGAAAGGCGGCCGGGGAGGGCGCGTACGTAGCAGGAGATATAGGCCCTACCGGCCATTTCGTGAAGCCTTTCGGGAGCCTCGCGTTTGAAGAGGCGGTCGATATTTACAAGGAGCAGGTGAAGGGATTACTTGCGGGTAAAGCCGATATCTTCGCCATCGAGACCATGATGGACATCCAGGAGGCGCGCGCCGCGCTCCTGGCGGTAAAAGAGTTAACCGACGCGTTCGTAATGGTTACCATGACCTTTGAAAAAGACGGCCGCACGCTTAACGGCACAGACCCCGTGAGCGCGCTGATAACTTTGCAGTCTCTCGGCGCCGACGCGGTAGGTTGCAATTGTTCCACGGGTCCGCTTGCGATGCGTAAAATAATCGCGTCGATGAAGCCTTACGCGAAGGTGCCCCTGGTCGCAAAGCCTAACGCGGGCATGCCCAGATTATCCGGCAATAAAACCTCTTTTGAGATGGGGCCCGGGCAATTCGCTGCGTGCGCCCGGAGGCTTGTCACGGCGGGCGCCAATATGATCGGGGGATGCTGCGGCACGAGCCCGGAGCACATCAAGGCGTTGAAAAAAACATTGCAAGGCAGAAGGCCGCTACCGCCGGAGCGCGCTTCGGTATGCGCTTTGAGTTCCGCCAGGAAAACGGTCATTATAAAGAAAGACGGGCCATTGATCGTCATCGGGGAGCGGATAAACCCCACCGGTAAAAAAGAGCTGCAACGGGAATTACTCGGGAACAAGATGTCCCTGGTAAAGCAAATGGCGAAAGACCAGGAAGGAGAAGGCGCTCTGGCGTTGGATGTCAACGTGGGCGTGGCCGGCATCAATGAAGAGAAGGCGCTTAAGAAAGCGGTAGAAGAGCTGTCCGTGGCAACCGAGCTCCCTTTATGCATCGATTCCTCCGACAGCAGGTCGGTTGAAGCAGCTTTAAGGGCGTACCCCGGCAGGGCGCTGATCAACTCGATATCCGCTGACAAAGAAAAACTAAAAAAGCTGCTTCCCCTCGCGCGAAAATACGGCGCGATGTTCATCCTCTTGCCTCTTTCAGGGAGCAGCGTTCCTGAAACCGCGCGGCAGCGGATAAAGATCATACGGGCCGTTTTTAAGCAGGCCAGCGCCGCCGGTTTTACAAAAGACGATTTTCTCATCGACGCTTTGGCGATGAGCATTGCTTCTCATCCTGATGCCGCAAAAGAAGCGCTTAAGACGATTTCCTGGTGCCGCCGGCAATTCAGGTGCAATACGGTCTTAGGCCTTTCCAATATTTCTTTCGGCATGCCCGCGAGAAAAGAGCTCAATTCGGCATTCCTCTCGCTGGCCCGCTCCAGGGGATTGACCGCGGCTATTGCCAATACCGCCAGGCTCAAAGCGTCCTACAGTAAAGCTGCCGAGCGCGTCCTGATGAACAGGGGAAAAGGCGCGTTGAAAAAACTTACGGCGCTGGCGACAAAAAGCCGGTCGCCTGCGCCGCAGCCGGCGGGCAAGGGCCTTTCCCCGGTTCAAAAGATCTCCCGCGCGGCCATTGAAGGCAATAAAGAGGATATGGGCGCTTATCTCAAGGAGGCGCTTCGCGCCGGCGTCCCGGCCCTTACTATCGCAAATGAAAGTATTATTCCGGCCATTAAAAAGGTCGGGGACCTTTTTGAGAAGAAAGAATATTTTCTTCCTCAGCTCATCGCTTCCGCAGAGACCACCAAAAAAGCCCTTCATTATCTGGAGCCGTTCCTGAAGGAACAAAAAGGCGGCAGGCCAAAGCGGGCGATAGTGGTCCTGGGTACGGTAAAAGGAGATATCCACGATATAGGCAAGAATATCGTAAGCCTGATGTTGAAAAATCACGGTTTCCAGGTAATAGACTTGGGCAAAGACGTTTCTGCCGAGAAGATAGTGAACGCGGCGGCGCAACACAGGTCTTCCATCGTCGGGTTATCCGCGCTCATGACCACCACCATGATACATATGAAAGATGTTATCGCGCTGGCCAGAAAAAGAAAGCTGCGCGTAAAGTTTATCGTGGGGGGGGCGGCGGTCACGCAGCAATACGCCAAAAGTATCGGCGCCGCATACGGCAAAGACGGGGTCGAGGCGGTCCGGATGGCCAGGAAGCTCACCGAAAAGAAAACTTCCTAGCGCGTGCTTTTATTTTGTGGGGGGGCACACACACCGGCTATATAATCCACTACTTCCCTGATCGTTTCTTCGGGGGTCGACGCGCCTGCGGTAATCCCGACGTTTCGCGCATCTTTAAACCATTCTCGCCGAATATCATGGCTTGCGTTTATCCAATAGCTCCTGGGATTTAAGGATTTCGAGAGTTCGTATAACCGCCTGGTATTGGCGCTTTTTTTAGAGCCCACGATGATCATGAGGTCGTTTTTAAGAGGCATACTTGCGACCTCCCGTTGTTTTTTCCTTGTGGGGCCGCAAATAGTGTTGAAGAAAGCCGTCTTTTTCACAAAGGGGCGGACCGCCTCGACTATTGCGCGGGCCTTATCGGGATTCTGCGTGGATTGGACTACTACGCAAACCCTGGTAATATCTTTAAAAGAGGCGGGTCTGACATCCTCGGGTTTCTCGAGTATTAACGCTTTCCTCTTGAGCTGCCCGGCAATTCCGCGAACTTCGTCATGGCGCCTGTCTCCGATGATTATGATCGCGTAACCTTTGCGTTCCATATCAAGCGCGATGCGGTGTATTTCCTTCACCATAGGGCAGGTAGCATCGATCAGCGAATACCTGAGACGCCTGGCTTTCTTAAGGACTGCAAGGGATGAGCCATGCGCCTGGATCAGGAGCTTTTTATTCTTTCCGGAGGCTAATTTTTTTACCTTGCGTATCCCCGATCGCTGGAGATCTTTCATCACGTGCTCATTATGCACGATATCTCCAAGCATATCCACTTTCTTGTCCAAGGCCGCAGCATGGAGAGCGATCGTGATGGCACGCTTCACGCCAAAGCAAAAACCGGCTGATTTAGCCACGTTTATTTTCATATGTATTCCCCTTTTAGAATTACCTTTAACGCGATACGGGTTTTGTCCGCAACGCTCACCAAAACCCCGCCCGTTTTTCATGGCTTCTTTAGCGTTATGAGGCCTGAACTGTATTCTACAACAGGAGGGCCATTACGCAAAACAAAATTTTCTAAAGGAGGAATTAATTTGGAGTTATCCCGATTTTGAAGTACAATATGGGCATATATCAAGCGCAAAAAAAGATCGGAGTGAGCGTGGCATGATCGCAATAGAGAAGGCGGCCCTTACCGACGTTAAAGAAATAAAATTCGTCCTCACTGAGGCCATTTTCGATGCCTTCGAAGAGTCCTTGTCCCAGGCGGCCGTAAGGAGCATTATTGCAATCTGGCACGATGACCTGCTCCTGGCGCACCAGATTGAAAACTCCGAATTCTACATGGGCGTGGCAAGGGAAAAAGATTCAATGATCGTGGGTGTTATTACCGTGAAACTTTCTGACGCAGGCGTCCTTTTGATCAACCGTCTTCACGTAATCCCCGAATTCCAAAGACAGGGTATAGGCAACAGGCTGTTGCAGAAAGGCGTTTCTTTTTATCCTGACGCGGTCAGTATAAGAACGGAAGTCGAGCTGGCAAGCAAGAAAGGCCATTCGTTCTTCCTTAAACGCGGATTCAAAGAGGTCGAAAAGAAGGAAAAGAAAATAGAAAAGGAAAGCGTAGTTACGGTAATAATGGAAAAAAGATTCTAAAAATGCCGGATATTTCTTAAGTCTTTTTCTTTCAACAAGATGTATAGAAAGCGCAACAGGTTAGGCTCGTGGCGCTGTTTCCCGGAAGGTTTCTCTATCTGTAACTATATGTAATGTAACCGGTTAAAAAAATATAAGGCGGAACTATTTTTGGTATGAATCGTGCTAGTATAGTATCTGATATAGTATAACTTATTTCCCAAAAAAGGCGGATGACATGGTCAGCGATTATAGAGGAATAGAGAGAAGGGTGAATAAGCGCGTCAGGATGAATTGTACGGTTGTCTACCGTCTTGATGAGCCGCCTTCGACCAGGTTAACCATGCAGGGCAAGGATATTCAGGCGAAGATGACAGATATAAGTCAGACAGGCATGGGCATGATCACCAATTACGATATCCCGGTTGCGACCGTGCTTTCGATGCGGTTTGCCTTGCTAAAGGTCAAGGAAGAGGTCGTTACTTTTTCCGGTCCCATGGAGATCACGGGCGTGGTCAGGTCAAACACTCCTTTCGGGTCGCACGAACGCCGCCTTGGCATCAATTTCACCAAAATGAAGAAAATAGAGATTTAACCTCTGCCTTCCCCCGTTACCCCTTCGAGAAACATATTGTTTCCCGGCCCCTCGTGTATTATAATACAGCCTTATGCATATTTTTCGCGCAATGAAAAACAGGAATTACCGGCTTTTTTTCAGCGGGCAGATCATTTCTTTGACAGGCACCTGGATGCAGCAGGTAGCGCTTGGGTGGCTAGTTTACCGGATGACCAATTCCTCGCTTTTGCTGGGGCTGGTCGCCTTTGCCAGCCAGATCCCGGGCCTTTTTTTTATGGCGTTTTCCGGAGTAGTGGCCGACCGCTATAACCGCCATAAGCTGCTGGTCATAACCCAGGCATTGGCTATGGCCCAGGCCTTGATTCTATCCGTCCTTGTCCTTAACGGAAGCATCAGGATCTGGCATATAATAGCCTTGAGCTCATTTCTCGGCTTAGTGAACGTGTTTGACATCCCGATACGCCAGTCATTCGTCATCGACCTGATCGGCAGGAAAGAGGATCTGGGAAACGCGATCGCTTTGAATTCTTCCATGTTCAATGCCGCCCGCCTGATCGGGCCTGCGGTCGCCGGCGTGCTTATCGCGCTGGCAGGGGAGGGTGTCTGTTTTCTGGTGAACGGGATAAGCTATATCGCGGTGATCCTATCTTTATTGGCTATGGATATCAAGCCCCGCAAGGCAGCCGCGCGCACCACCCATGTTTTTCAGGAGATAAAAGAAGGTTTTCGCTATGCCTTCGGCTTTGCGCCTATCAGATCCATCCTTTTATTGCTTGCGTTAATGGGGTTAATGGGGTCGCCTTATCAGATACTGTTGCCGGTTTTTGCCAGGGACATCCTGGGCGGCGGGCCGCATACCCTGGGCTTCCTTACGTCCATGGCAGGCTTCGGGGCGTTAGCCGGAGCGATGTACCTGGCAATGCGTAAGAACGTATTAGGTTTGTTTACCATAATGGCATCGACCGCCGTGATCTTTGGCTGCGGGATAATTTTCTTTTCTTTTTCGCGGTCTTTGTGGCTGTCGATGCCGGTGATCGCGATTTCCGGCTTTGCCCTGATGGTGCAGATGGCATCCGGCAACACGCTGCTGCAGACTATGGTCGATGAGGACAAGCGCGGCAGGGTGATGAGTTTTTACACGCTTTCCTTTATGGGCACCATGCCTTTCGGCAGCCTTATCGCAGGCAGCCTGGCGAGTGAGATAGGCGCGCCCGATACCCTGCTTATCGCAGGCTGCTGCTGCATC
>JBFZAN010000065.1:0-32534 GCA_041309005.1 Candidatus Omnitrophota bacterium | reverse complement strand
TTGAACATGAACTCCAGCCCGGCGTTAAAAGGCTCTTTTCCAACGATGTCGGTCGCTTTCGGCCCGAATATGGACGGGGTTATCTGCGAACCAAGTATCTGGCCGCCGGCTTCACCTGCGGTCTTTCCACCGCTTGCCCAGGAACTCGTGCTTACGGTCGAAGACTCAGCGCCCGTAGCGCCCGTGCCCCAGTCAAAGCCCATGTCCCTGAGGTTATCTTCGTTGACCTCGACGATCTTGGTCTCTATCAGCACCTGTTTCGGTTTTTTGTCGATCTGGGGAAGGATAACGTTCTTGATCCTGTCCAATGAAGAAGCGGTATCGGTAATAACAAGTATCCTAGATTTAATGGAAGGCTCGAAATCGGCTTTTGTGGAAATAAGCGCTCCAGTAGGAGATTTTTCTATCGATACGGTTTCCTGGTTTCTGGTTTCCTCTTTTTCTTTCATTAACTCCCGCGCGGCCACTTCCTCTTTGCCGATCTTGAAGCTGCCGAATTTCCAGCCCTTTTGCCCGCGCGTATAGAGGATAGAGATCTTCCCGCGGGAAGAAAGCATGGGTATCAGGATCCTCTGTGCGTCCTGGGCATCCAGGAACCTTAAGGTGATAATTTCGGTCTTAAGCGCCTCTTCCGACTGGATCTTGGCCATATTTTCCAATTTCGTCACCAGGATGATATTGCCCTGCTTCTGGTAGCCGAAGCCGTACGTCTTCAGGATCACGTCCAGCGCCTGCTCCCAGGGCACGTCGCTCAGCTTAATAGTAACGTTACCTATGACGTCGGGAGTAGGTACGATATTCATGCCTGATTTATAAGAAATGATCCTGAGCACGTTGTTGATATCCGCGTCTTTGAAATCAAGCGTCACGCTATCCGACGCAGACAGGCTGTCGGCTATCGGCATTTCCGGCTCCGCCATCGATCCTGCCTGCGGGATTGCTTCCTGGTTTGCCTTTGCCATAACCTGGCCGGCATTGTCCTGCGCAAAAATAAGAGTAAAAGATACGAAGACGCTCACTACGGAAAATAAAATAATAAAGCGGGTGTTCCCTGCAGTCCGTGGCGTATGTGTCATCATTCCTCCTTTTTTAACTCTATCTCCTTGACCTGGCCCTGCTTGATAAGCGATATCTTATTCTGTTCTATCTTGAGCACCTGGTACCCTCCGACGAAATCGCCGATCTTGACCACGGAGCCGTTTGCCACCGCGTACGAAAGACCGTGCTTATCGTAAATGATGCCTTCCAGCGCGATCTCTCCCTTCTTCTCCGGGCTTTCCAGCTTAACGAGCCTTCCGTCGGAAGTAACCAGCGCCATGAAAGGGTTCCTCAAATCGCCGGCCTCATACACAAATTCATCCTGGGCCGGCGATATGGAAAACGAGAAGGCGCACAGGGACGCTCCCGCCAGCAGCACGACCGAAACAGTTCTTGATATGCTATTTCTTGACATATGTTCTTAAGGTCAAGTGCGCTTTTTGCTGTAAATAATTAACCGGGTTCTGGACGATCTTCAATTCCTCTACCGACATGAATTTCTCCTGAGCTTCAAGCGCATTGATGAACGCGCCGAACGCGTGGTAATTCCCATCGATCTCAAGAGATATCTTGACGGGGATAAGCTTTATTGGCGAAGCCGCGCCTTTTGCTTTTGAGCCCTTTTTCTGATCTTCTTCTTTCGAAGGCTTGATCTGGACAATGCTGATCCGAAGCGAATTGGCCGCCGCGTAAATATCCTGCAAAAGCGAAGGGATCTGGCCTTCCTGTATGAGGACCTTCGGCTTAGCGCTTTTTTCAGAGCCGGCCTTCTTCATCCTGGATAATTCAACCGAGACGCTTGTGATTTCCTGATTTATTTTTACTATTTTTTCAGAAACCGACCGTATGCCTCCCAGTTGGGCCTTCATTATGAAGGCGACATCGATATAAACGACAGCCGCGCACAGTATGGCCGCCAGTATAAGATTTTTACTGTCCGACCGTATCTTCTCTATGAGATTTTCCAGGTTCATAGACTCTGCCTTTTATTTTTTCTCGTAGTTCTTCAATGTGCCCGTTATCACAAAATCGACCACGCCGTAGCTGCCGATCTCTCTTTTTTGGGCGGATGACAGCTCAAAAGACTTAAAATCGTTAAAGAACCGCTTGTCCTGTTTTAGCCTGCTCATGAACGCGTTGATCAGGTCCATTTCTTCCTTCTGCAAAGAGATTACCGTTCCCTTAAGCGAAAGCCCTCCCGCGGAAAGCGAAAGGCTGGTGAACCACACTCCGTCGGGAAGATCCGCGCTAAGGCTATAGAGTTTTTGCGCCCAGTCGACCCTGTCGGAAACAAGTTTGCCCAGCTGGTTATCGGCGTAAAAACCGCCCGATTCCTTCTTTAGATCGTCCAGGGCCTTTACCTGCGGCGCGAGCGCCTTCCATTTATTATTGAGCGAGGCAAGGCGCTGCCCCTTTATCCCCAGGTTCAAAAGAAGGAAAAGATGCACGACGATCAGTACGGCAAACGCCAGCGGGATACAATAAAGGATGTAGTCCGGGTCGAAGCCGTTCTTTTTAGTCCTGGGCCTTAACTCTTCCGGCAGCAGGTTAATATTGATCATCATAATATGCGTATTACACGCGTAGCGCCAGGCCTATGGCTACCGCGAGTTGAGGCGATAACGCCTTTATCTTCTCGCCGTTAGCCCCCTTGGCAACGTTTATTCTTTTCAACGGGTCCCAATATGCCACCTCTACCCCCAGGAGGCTGGCAAGATATTCCGGCAAACCGGAAAACATGCTTGTGCCGCCGCTTAAAAAAATCTTCTCGACGGAAGAAGCGCTCTGGCTTTCGTAGTAATCGCACGATATCCTTACTTCGCCGGCCAAATTCGAAAAGACAGGCTCAACGCAGGAAGAAAGCTTCTTCATTTTTTCTTCACCCGGTTCAAACTTCAACGCTTCCGCGGTCTTGAAATCGAGCGAAAGGCTGTCGGCGATCCTTTGCGTAAGCTGGATCCCCGCGATCGGGATGTCGCGGCTAAAACGCGGGATGGCGCCCTCAAGCACGCTCAGGTTGCTGTGAGAAGCGCCGATATTAAGCAAAGCGACTGCTTTGTCTTTTTTTTCTTCCTGCGAATAGTTGAAATTGAACGCGTTAATCAGCGCAAGGGAATCGATATCCGCGATATGGACTTTTAATCCCGCCGCGTCAAACAGCTTCAGCCGCTGATTGATGAAATCCTTCTTTATCGCCGCCAGAAGCACCAGCATCTTACCGTCGGGCATTTCCTGTTTCAGGATATAACCGTCAACGTTCACCTCGCTTAAGGGAAACGGTATATGTTTTTGCGCCTCATACTTTAAGGCTTGCCTGAGCTCTGCGTCATTCATTTTCAGGAACTGGGCGTATCTGATAATGGTGGCGGGTCCGGAAAATGAAACGTTGACCTTTGCGCCGTCGAAAGGCTTAACGATGGTTTTTATTGTCTGCTCGAGGTCCGCCTGCACAGGCTCGTAATTAAAAGCGCATAGCTCCGCAGAATCCTTGCCGGACCTCAATTTTACGATCTTCGCGAAAGAAGTACCGATGTCGAGGCCGAGAGAAAACCTTTCCTTGTCCGGCTTATCCTTCATTCCCGGTAACGGTATCATAGGTATAGCCATTATCGTAACAGCGGCGCGCCTTGTGTCTCGGGCGGTTCGCTCTCTGTTTCTTCCTGCGCCTGGGCCGGTTCTTTATTTTCTGCCGGCTGGCCGGCTGCTGTTGCCGCGGGCTCAACCGCAGCCCCGGGCGAAGCATACTCTGATTCAGATCTTTTTATAAAATGATTGGCGATAATGATCGCCGCGGTCGCCATGATGATCCCAAAGACGAATAAAGGCAGAAACTTTTTATCCATATTAAGCTCCTTTATCCTGCCAGATCAGTTTATTGTCCAGCCCGCCGTCGTCGAAAGAAATAAAATTCGCCAGGTACGGGAAATACGGCGGCGCGGAGCCGTGGAGCATCCTGCTATCGTAGACAAAATTCCTCCCGTATCCGGAAGTCGGGTTCTCTCCCGAAAACGTGCCAAAGGGGCCATAGAAATCGGTGATCGCTCCTCCCAGTAACGTCGCGGTGCCTTTAGGCGCTCCCTGGTTATAATCATCCACCGTAAAAATTCCGTTCGGGGCCATGACTACGCCGTGTATGTTGATATTATTCGGCGCGTCATCGTCTATCCTCACGTCCCCGCCCCAGGAAAGGATACCCAGGAGGTTCGTGTAACCGTCGGCGTTAAGGGGATCGGGATTATAATCCTGGTAGGTAATATTGTCAGTAATAACGATATCTTTCTCCGCCGAAACTGTGACCGTGGAGTCCCTCTGAATGGTACCTGAAAGGCTTTTGATATCGTCGTTGGCGTAAATAATGACGCCTTCGTCATCCACTCCGTCAGGGATACCTTGATAGGTAGAAGTCCCCCCTCCCACTGTCTGGACGGTAGTCTCGCCGGTCGCGTAGTTGACGGTGATGATTTTCGTAGTTGCTCCCTGGGTAATAGTATACACCTGCCCGTTGGCTCCCGCTTCCATGGTAATAGTGGAATCATCGGAATGCTGGCCCTGGTTTCCCCTGATATAAATGCCCCCAGTCACGTGCGTGCCGTCATTAGGCACGTAAATGCCGTTGGTGCCCGATTCCTGCTGTCCCCCCAGCGCCTCGTTCTTTAAATCAGTCTGGGTTATCGAAGACTCAAGGTTTATTATATCATATCCTCGCTCAAAACCATGATCAAAGATCGGGACGTCTATCGTGCCGTTATGGTCGGAATCCAGAAGTTTTGTCGAGCCGTTGTTATAGTATCGGGCGGTATTTTGATGCTGCGTCACCTCTTCGGTAATATGCGCGGAAGGGTTATTCGCGAAGCTGAAACGGTCATTTGTATGCACCGGGCCCGTGAAGTTCGTGTTGGCGGTGAACCACACCGTGGTGCCCGAAGGGGTCTTGTGGTGAGCGGTAAACAACGCGAATTTGGCAAACGTGTCCCTGCGGCAGGTCAGCGAAAAGGTGCCCTGTAATAACCGGGTAGTCTTGGTCACGTTGGGGACCGCCTTGGTGACCCTGCCCTGGGATTCTATGGTATATTTGTAAGGAAAAAGGAATACCTCCCCCGAAGGATTGGTAGGCACGCCGTTCGGCTCAACGGTAATGGTCGCGGTATAATTGCCCTGCACCGCGGCATTTAAATTCAAGGGAGCAAGCGTAAGCGTGGCTTTTGAGCCCGCAACAGAAAACTGCCCCTGGCCCGACGCATACGCGTAATCGCGCAAAAAACCCAGCGAATTATTCCCGGTTACATACGCTGCGATCGCGGATGCCTGCCTGATCCCCGAAATATTGCCCTTGAGGTCCGTGCGGATGCGCTCCCTCAATTCCGATGTGCCGTGGCTCGCCCCTGCCTCAGACAGCGTCAATGCCTGAAGCACGAATTCTTCGGTATCCGCGCCTTTCTTCTCGGTGACCACGCCTGAAAGATACACGCTGGTCAAAATCAGGAATACGGAGATAATTACCAGCGATATGACCAGTGCCACGCCTTTATCGTTATTTTTATACATATCGCACCGCCTTTAAAATTCCCCCGCGCCGGGCTCTTCCACTTCCACTTCTTCGGTGAGCACGACATTCGTATTTCTCAGGGTCACCTTTGAATTAAGGGTAAACTCGTTTTCTTTTTTCGTCTTCACCTCTACCATCACCACGGGGCAGTCACTGGCGATAGACGTGCAGTTAAATACCGCGCACCCTGCGCAGCCTCCTTTAAAACTGATGGATTCGATGTCGTTGGCGACTACGGTATAAGGGCTTATCCCTTCTTTTTTCAGCAATTGACGGCTATCTAAGGGATTAAGCTTGAAAGTGATCTTTTTCAGGGTGGATATCTCCCCTTCATCGGAAAAGATAGGCTGGTAAAAATCGATCCTTGAATCGCCTGTGATGGTAACGGGATAATGCACGCCCTCTATGATCCAGTCGGGATTAGCCTGCCTCAGGAACCTGGATATACTGTCCACCGCCCACCTTGCCTGCCGTTGTTCCGCGAGCTTGTTCTGTCCCAGGCGCCAGCTGCGGTCCTGGGAACCCGCAACCATAATTAAGGCGCCGAAAATTATAGTGAATATGAACATTACTATGATCGCCTCTACCAGCGTAAATCCGTTTTTCATCTCGAAATAAGCGTTACGAGTTCTACCGGCGCATCAAGGAGGCCGTTTCCATTGGTGTCCTCTCCGCCGTCGAACGTGCCGTTTAAATTCTTGTCTTCTCCCACTACCCTTCTGCCGCTCTTAAAACAGACGCTGATACGCACTCGTTTCATCGTCTCTGTCGGCGTGCCGCGAATAGTCACGTCAGAGACCTCGATACGCCCCTTGGCATTGGCGCTCGTAAATCCCGTAATGTCAAAGGTTGCCCCGTTCAGCGCGGAAATGTCGGCGAAGCTTGTCTTCTTTGCCTCTTCCATCTTATCCTGCGCGGCAGCGTTCGACCTGGTAATATCGCGTGATAAATCTGACAGGAAGTACATATTGACATAGCTTAACAGGATGCCGCTGAGACAAAAAGTCAATATCACGAATGCCAACAATAACTCTGCCAGGGTAAACCCTTTTTTCGAAGCCCTCATCGCCTTATTCCTTCTTGCTGCATTCTTCCGACATGATCACGCCGCCTGTCGTTATGGTATAGATCATTTTCCCTGTCAGATTGCACCGCAGGGGCTCTGCGCGGCAGCTATAGCCATAAGGATCAAGCCTGGAAAAGCGGTACGTATAGCCTTTTACAGGGGACATGTCCACATAATCCTTGTCAAGGTACGCGGGCGTGGTTTTCGTCAGGATAGAAAGGTCGGCGGGAAAAACGCCCACGCTGTTGTTGGCGTAATTTTCCAAACCGGTTGAGATCAGCTTCAAAGTGCTTAAAGCTGCCGACTCGTTCTGGGAGATGTTTACTTTTAGCACCTCCTCGATGCCTATCCTTAACAAGAGAGCCAGGATGCCGATGACTACGATTATGGTAACAAAACTTGCGCCTTTTTTATTATTCATTATTGTTTAAGCCCCAATTAGTTATAACCGGTTGTATTGTAACATAAATCCCTGCGTTCGCAAGCAAATTGTCAAAAAAAAGGGCTCAATCTTTTGAGAAAATTGAGCCCTTTTTTATTACGCCTGGATGCTGACAAAAAACAACGTCTAGTTAACGCATGCGGCGTTTGACAATACTGCACCTGTCGAGATGGTGTAGGTCCTGGTGCCTGTACCTGAAGGCTGTCCAGTCTTAATACAACCTGTAGGAGTGGCGGTACATGTGTAACCTGCCAGATCCAAGGTTCCGCACGCAAAATCATACCCGTTGCTGGCTGCCGCGGTGTAATCCTGATTCATGTACGGAGGGATTGCACCGGTCAGATCAGCGATAGCTGTCGGATAATTGCCGTTATTGGCAGAAGCGTATGATTCGCACGCAGTAGCGAGTGTTTTTAACGTTGACTGAGCTGCCGACTCGTTCGCGTTGACCCTGGCGCGTAAAAGACCGGGGATAGCGATAGCTGCCAACAACGCTACTATAGCGACTACGATCATGATTTCTACGAGAGTAAAACCTTTTCTATTCATGCCTGTTGCGCCTCCTTTCTAAGGTTGGATTAACTGTAAGCGTTTTGACCTCTTGAGCTACTTAGGATGATGCCGTTTTGGTTCAGCGTGAGGTGTTATTATCGCTTAAGTCGCCTTATACCAAATACATCCAATTTCTTTTATACCACCCCCTTTCTTTTTTGTCAAGCATAAAAAAACCCAGGCAAATTGACCTGGGATTAAAAATGACCCCTCTTTTAATCTTCGGTAATCTGCCTACCCCGCGTTGCGGGGCGCACGACTTTGCGTCCCCGGGTTACCCCGGGTTTGCCGTTTCGGATCCCTACAAAATTTAAACCTATTCTTCTTTCGGCTTGCGAGAAGCCTGCCCCTGAATCCAGGGTGAAGAATAGGTTATAGTCTTGCTTTATACTACAGCCGCTATTATAAAAACGTTTTACCGCACCCTTCTCCACCCTCGCTGTCGATTTTCTTGATTAAAGTATAGCACATAATCGGAAAAATTTCAACACGGCAAGGCATTTAATGCACGGGGGTCTGTTCGGGGCCCGACTTGGTGGTATGGTAACTCTGATCAAACTTGAATTCTGTTTCGGGGAACGCCTTTAATCTGAACGCGACCCACACCGTGTGGCCGGAATCCTTCTTGATATTGTAGGTAAAATCCATCTCCCAGCAATGAAGGTCGCGTGTCAGCGAATATTCCTGTTCTTTGAAACCTTTTTCCGCGATTTCGGCAAACTGGTAGCGTTCATATATCCTGAATTTCCACTTCGGGCTCAGCCGGCACCTGTATTCCGAGGTAAGTTCCTTGCCGCCGCTTCTATCGTAACGGAATCCGACGCCGAAGCTTTTTTCCTCGCCCAGGTCAGCATACCAGTCGGTGTTTACCTGCTTGAAATATCCTTCCTTGCGGCCATAGATCACGTCGCTGGTAACGCGCAGCCAGGAATAAGGAGCGAGCTCAAGGTCAAAGAGAAAATCCGAAAACCCCGCGGTCGAATCTCCTTTCGGGCTGAAGGTATAATCCGTGTTCACTTTGAACATCGCCAGGTCAACCGAAGGGCCGGAGGACTTGTCGCTGTTGAGCCTTTTTGTTTGAAGCTTGTTCACTAATTCCAGCGTGACCTTATTGCTGGAGGAAATAGTGTCTATCTGATCGAAGGCCTGTAATTTGCTGGAAGGAATAGTCGGAGTATGGTTATAGGCGTAACCGATAAGAGGCGTAACGATGTGCCTCAACCCGTTTATATCCAGCCCCAGGAAATTGGAATTAACGTCGTAAATCCGGTATAATTTAGTGCTCATATCCATACCGCTGTAAAAGACCGTCCTGGGGCCAAGCGAATCGCCGTTTACATCCCTGGAATAATATGTCTCTCTTGAGCCGGCAAAAGGCCTCAAGGAAAAGATCGAAGCCCGAAAGGGCAGCGACAACTGGTTGTAGGTATCGAACCTGTGCACGTCCTGGCTTAACCCTGAAGGTAAGACGTTTTTGTTTGCGAGGCTGGCAATGCTTGTCATATTCTGGAAATACACGGGGCTTTCGCCGAGCTTGTATTCGGGGAGGCTATAGGTCACTTCCGGCAGTTTCTCGTCGGGGACCAGGTCGGTATGCGTATACCAGTGGTTGGTCTGCTGCTGCGCTAACAGGCTTATGCTTGAGTAATTGAACGCGTGGCTCATCAGGAAGTAGGATTTCGGCTGCGCGTCTTTCTCGTATTCCCGGTAGAAATAATCCTTCAGAAAGTTATTCTCCGCGCCCAGCTTCCTTTTTTCATCGCCGATCTTATAGTATTCCATGACCGCCCTGGTGCGGGGGCTGATCTCCCAGTTATGGCGCGCGCGCAAAAGATAGCGCTGGAACTCGCCGGGTTCCTCGGCATCTTTGGGCGTCTCGTTGGTATAATAAAATTTAAGGTCGCCCTTACCGAAATTTGCTGAAGCATAATTCAGGCCGACGCCGTTTGCCAGGCCAAGCTTAGTCCGGTAATCCGTATAGACCTTGGCCTTTACGTTATCGCTAAGATCATACCTCCAGGCGGTCAGCAGATATTCGCCCCACTCGCTGCTTTTTCCGGGCAGCACCTGCACGTGCGCAAACGGCTTCTTAAGGCTGTAGTTGAACCATGGCAGGTACATCATCGGCGCGCCGTCTACGTAAAAGAGGTTTCCCTTGGTCTGGATCTTGTTGCCCGGGAAAAATTTTATTTTTTTCGATCGAATGCGGTAATGCGGATGGCCCAGGTCGCAGGTCGTCGCGTAGCCGTCGATTATGATAAATTCCTCCTCGCTTACCCGCTGGATCGTTTTAGCTTTGCCGAAGTAGGGCGGATACCTGAATGAAGCATCCGTGATGTTGCCGGTCTTTTTGTCGAAATTATAGGTGATCTCCCTGCCCTCCATGAGCCCTTTTTCGTCTTCTATCCTGACATCCCCTTCGGCCTTGGCGTCTTTGGTCTGCGTGTTGACGGTCAGTTTATTGCAGGTAAGCTTGGTGCCCCTGTACATCACCATTACCTTGCCGGAAGCGGTTATCTCCTTATTGTCGGTCGAATATTCGACCGTGTCGCCGTTGACGATGATCGGCTCATTTATCTTTTCTTTCTGGGCGAAGGCAGGGCCGCCTGCGCATACGCACACCGCAAGTATTATAAGCGTTCGAATTCCGGTCATCCGGCGTCTATTCATGGTCATTTTTTAGGAATTTTTTTGTGGTCCTGCAGGAACCGCTGGATGCCTATATCGGTGAGGGGGTGTTGTATGAGCTGCTCCATCACGCCGAAAGGCACCGTCGCTATGTCCGCGCCGGTCCTGGCTGCATCGACTACGTGCAGCGGGTTACGGACCGAAGCGACGATGATCTCGGTCTTGAATTTATAATTGAGGTAGATCTGCCTTATATCCCGTATCAGGTCCATGCCGGTATGGCTTATATCATCGAGCCTGCCGATGAAAGGAGAAATATAATCCGCTCCCGCCTTGGCGGCCAGTAAGGCCTGCGCCGGCGAAAAACACAGCGTCACGTTGGTCCGTATTCCTTTCTGCGAGAGGACCCGCACCGCCTTAAGGCCTTCCTTTATCAGGGGGATCTTGATCACGATGCATTTGGCGATCTTCGTTAACACAAGGGCCTCGCGCACCATCCCTGCGGCATCGAGGCTGATGACCTCCGCGCTCACCGGGCCGTTTACCAGAGCGCAGATCTCGCGCAATAATTCCTTTGCCGGGCGGTTTTCCCTGGCGATCAGGGTAGGATTCGTGGTAACCCCGTCTACTAAGCCAAGGCTCACCGCTTCCTTGATCTCTTTAAGGCTTGCCGAATCGATGAATATTTTCATTTTCGCGATTTTTTCTTTACCGAAAGCGACTCCCGCACCAGCACCGCCGCGCCGATCAACCCCGCGTCGCTCCCTAAGGCGGCGGGATGGATCTTTACGCGCTTTGATTGTACGCTCATCGCGCGCCTGCCGATGGTCTCTCTCACCGTATCGAAGAGTATGCGTCCCGCTTTTGCAACGCCTCCTCCGATCACGATCACATCGGGGTTAAGCACATTCACTATCCCCGAGAGCGCTATCCCTAAACGACTCCCCACCTGCTCCCAGATCTTTTTTGCCCGCGCATCGCCTTTACCCGCCAGCGCGCTTAACTCTTCCAGGGAAATTCTTTTCCCGAACGCGCCCCTGGCCGCTTGCAGGATCCTGTTATTACCTATATAGGCCTCCAGGCACGCAACGCCCCCGCAGGTGCACCGCGGCCCGGCTTCGTTGACCGGGATATGGCCCACTTCTCCCGCCGCATACGATGAACCGCGGTACAGTTTCCCCCCGATGATAATGCCTGCGCCCACGCCGGTGCCCAACGTGACGCACACCGCGTTGTCAAAGCCTTTGGCCTTTCCCAATCTATGCTCCGCGAGGGCCATCAGGTTGGCGTCGTTATCGAGGAACACCGCCAGGCGAAGTTCGCGTTTCAGGATCTTTTTAAGGTTTACGTTGCTCCAGCCGGGGATATTCGGGAAAAAATGGACCAGCCCCCTGTCCGCGTCGATTGGGCCCGGCAGGCCGAATCCGACTCCGGCGATGGATGAAGCGTCAAGCGCATGGCTTTCTATAAAATTTCCGATGGAGCGCGCGATGGCCCGGATCAGAGATCGCTTGGTCAAAAACCTCTGCGTGTCGAAGTTCTCCCTGTCTTTTATTCTACAGGCTGGATCGAATAACGCGATCTTAAGATTCGTGCCGCCAAGGTCGACCGCGATGATAAATTTTTTTTTCATGCGTTTGTATTGTATATTAAAGTCTTTTTATTTGCAAGCAATTATTAAGGGACTCAAGCCGCCTAGATGCAGACTTTGTTCCTGCCGGCTTCCTTTGCCTTGTACAGGGCCTCGTCAGCTTTCTCTATGAGGGGCTGCGGATCTTTCGCGTCGTCGGGAAACATCGCTACCCCTATACTGATCGTTACCCTTAAGCTCTCGTCGTAACTTTTGATGGTCTTTTCTTCCAGCGACTGCCGGATACGTTCGGCGGCGAAAACCGCGCCCTGCTTATCTGTCTGGGTAAGGATCACCGCGAACTCTTCTCCCCCGTAGCGCCCTATGAGGTCGATCTGCCTGAGGTCGTCTTTTATAGACTTCGCCACGCTCCTTAAGACCGCATCCCCTACGAGATGGCCGTAACGGTCGTTATACTCTTTAAAATGATCGACATCAAGCATGAGAAAGGCAAACCGGTACCCGAACTTGCCGGAATATTCGATCTCTTCCGTAAACCTGTCCAGGAAATGTTTGCGCGTAAAGACCCCCGTAAGGCTATCGGTAATGGCAAGCTCCTGCAGCCTCTTGTACAGCACCGCCCTTTTAACCCCCAGGAGGAATTGATGCGAAAGGATATCGAATTTCTCCTTGTCTTCCGGGGCGATGCCGCTGGCTGCCAGGTAGCCGATCGTGTTTTTGCTTATCTGCAGGGAGAGCACGGTATAATCTTTAAAGGGCGAAAGGTCGACCTCGCCTTTAAGGAACCTGCAATCTTCTAATCGTATGTTCTTGTTGATCTGCTCAAGAAAATTAGAAAATATCTTTTCCTCATCCAGCGATTCGCAGATCTTCCTGGTCATCTCGTACAGGATGACGGTTTCCTTGAGCTTCTTGTCCAGGGCCAAAGACTCATTGGCGATGCGGGAATTCTCAACGCTGGACTCACCGCACTCGCCCAGAAGCTGCGCGTGGGACCGTCTTTCTTTCTCGAAACCGGCGTAGAGCAGCTTATTCAAGGCCGCGTATAACGATACGAGCAGCAAAATCAATCCGGCAACCACGATCATAAAGACGTCCTTTCAAATGCGCGCCGCGGCAACCCTGTTTCTCCCCTTCTGCTTCGCCTCATACATAGCCTTGTCGGCTTTAAGGATCAGCTCTATCTCGTCGGTGTCGTGCTGGGGAAAATTGGCTACTCCGATAGAAACGGTCACGGATACTTTTTCCTGACGAAGCATCACCCTGACGCCTTCGCACTTCTTGCGAAGCTTCTCGGCGACCGCAACCGCCTCCTTCATCTCTGTTCCGGACAGCGCGATGCAGAATTCTTCTCCTCCGAAACGGCTGATGATCGCGCTTTTATCTTTTAATTCCCCGGTGATGGCGAGGCTGATCTCCCTCAGGATTATGTCTCCTGCCGTATGGCCGAAGGTGTCGTTGAAATCTTTGAAATGGTCGATGTCCAGCATCAAAAGAGAAAAAGTCTTGCCCTGCCTGCTTGAGCGCTTGCACTCCTCCCTCAACCTCTCCATGAAATATCCCTTCCTGTAAAAATTGGTGAGGCCGTCGTGTATAGCGAGGTCCTGCGTCTTTAAATAAAGCTGCGCGTTCTCCAGCGCAAGCGCGCCAAGGTCGCAGATAGTGACAAGGAACCTCAGGTCGTCCTGCGTGAAACTGTCGGCATCGGCGCTGTCAAGCCGTAACGACCCCACAAAGCGGTGATCGCTCAAGAAGGGCGCTATGACAAGTGAAGAAACGGGCCGTTCTTTTTCGGTCTTGATCTTTTCCAGATCAAAACGGAAATCGCTTTTTGTGTCCTCGACCAGCAAAGGATGCAGGTGTCTCAAAACCCAGAAATCGAATATGTCGCCTTCCTTGGTCTTGATGATCAGCTTCTTGTCCTCCTTCTTCGCCTTGAACAGGCTCAGTTTCTGCGACTCGCTGTCAAAAAGGTACAGGATGGAAACTCCCCTGTTCTGCGCGATAATGGAGAACGCCACTGCGATAAGATACTCGGCGATAAAATCAAGGGACAAATTCCGGTTAATTTCTTCGATTATCTTTTTAAGGCCGTTATAACGGCCTATCTTTGACTGGAGGGCGATCTTATTCTTTCGTTCTTTGACGTTCTCGTCCTTTAAAATATTGATCTTTTCCTGCAGGTCCTGGTTGGAAAATTTCATGCGGTTGGTGCGACGCGCGTATTTGTTGACCAGATACGCGCAAAGCGCTGCGCAGAGCGCGAAGTAACCGGGGATAAGGCCCGGGGCGGGATGAAACCTTACCGCCAAATAGAGCGGAAAGAAGCAATAAAGCAAGAAAGCCAGGATGAGATAAGTGGAATATCGTACCACTTTTAGAAAGGTAGGGCCTGCGATTAGACTATGGTTTCCTCGGTGTCTTTTTTGAAGAAGTGCACTTTGCTCATATCGAAGACGAGCTCCATATCCTGGTTCACGGGAGGCCTGTCGTGAGCCCCCACGCGGGCGATGAACGTGTGTCTTCCCGTATTAAGGTAGAGGTACACTTCCGAACCCATGGGTTCGAACACCTCGCAGGTCACACGCACCACGTTTTCGGGGGGAGCTTCCGAGACGAACAATTTATCGTATATATCCTCGGAACGGATGCCGAAAATAACCTCTTTCCCCGCGAAGGAAGCAAGCTTCGGGACCATGTCCTCGACGATTTTCACCTTTATCCGGCCTTCATCGAAATAAAGACGGCTGTCTTTCTTGACGATCTTGCCGGACATGAAATTCATCGGAGGAGAACCTATGAACCCCGCCACGAATTTGTTTTTCGGATAATCATAGATAGTGATGGGGTCATCTACCTGTTGTATTACGCCGCCTCTCATCACCACGATCCTGTCGCCCATGGTCATAGCTTCTACCTGGTCGTGAGTCACGTAGATAATGGTGGTCTGGAGCCGTATATGGAGCTTGTGGATCTCGGTGCGCATCTGCACCCTTAACTTCGCGTCAAGATTGCTCAACGGCTCATCAAAAAGGAACACCATGGGCTTTCTTACGATAGCCCTGCCTACCGCGACCCGCTGCCTTTCTCCGCCCGAGAGCTCCCTGGGCTTTCGGTTCAAAAGGTGCTTAATGCTTAAAATGTCCGCCGCATCGTTCACGCGCTGGATGATCTCATGCTTGGGGTAATGCCTTAATTTAAGCCCGAATGCCATGTTCCCGAATACCGTCATATGAGGGTACAAAGCGTAATTCTGGAACACCATGGCTATATCGCGGTCTTTAGCGGGCACATCGTTGACCAGCTTGTCGCCGATATAAATATCGCCGGAGGTTAATTCCTCCAGCCCCGCGATCATCCGAAGCGTAGTCGATTTTCCGCACCCCGAAGGGCCGACCAGCACGAGGAACTCCTTATTCTCAACCCCCAGCGTCACGTTATCGACTACCTTGGCATTATTCGCAAAAACCTTCGTCACGTTCTTAAGACTGACCTGAGCCATATCCTCCTCGCTTAGTTCTTAAAGATACACCCGTTCGATAAATGGAAATCTCATTATACAGCATTCTCCGGATAAATCAACTCAGATATTCAAGTAATGTGCCGATCGATTCCCTGAGCTGCTTGCGGTGCACGATCATATCTATGAGCCCGTGGTCAAGGAGGAATTCGGAACGCTGAAAGCCCGGCGGTAATTTCTGCCGTATAGTCTGCTCTATGACGCGCGGCCCCGTAAACCCGATCAACGCTTTCGGCTCGGCAATGATCACATCGGCAACGCCGGCAAAAGAAGCCATTACGCCCGCCATGGTAGGATTGGTAAGCACCGAGATATACGGCAGCCCCGCCTTATGGTGATAGGCGAGCGCGGCGCAGGTTTTAGCCATTTGCATGAGGCTGTACATCCCCTCATACATCCTGGCCCCGCCTCCGGACCCGGACACGATGATCATGGGCAGCCCGTTTTTCGTAGCCGCTTCGATCGCGCGGGTGATCTTTTCCCCGACTACGGACCCCATCGAGCCCATGATGAAACGGGAGTCCGTCACGGCGATATTCACCTTCCTTTTTTCCAGGAGCCCTTCTCCGGTAATCACCGCCTCTTTGAGCCCGGTCAGCTTCGTGTCGGCGGCCAGTTTCTCCTTATAGGTTTTGGGCCCCTTGAAATCGAGAGGGTCTTTAGACACCATTTCTTTGTCGTATTCGGTAAAGGAACCTTCATCAAAAAGCGTCGAGACTCTTTCATGCGCCCCCAGCACAAAATGATAATTACATTTGGGGCACACCTTTAAATTTTCCTCAAGCGTCTTATTGTAGAGGACCTCCGAGCACTCTTCGCACTTGGTCCAGAGGCCGTCGGGGATCTCTTTCTTTTTCAGCCTGACTATCGTATATTTCGGTTTTCCGAACAGTGCCATCGCCTGATCACGCCTCTTCGTGTTTGTTGATTACCAGCCCCGAGAGTACCTTGGGATAAAAATACGTCGATTTAGGGGGCATCTTGTTGCCGCTTAATGCAACGGGCAATATCTGCTGGATCTTGGTGGGGTTAAGAAAAAAAGCGATGTGCGCGGCGCCGTTATCGACCCCTTCGATAAGCTCATCCGCGTGAGGATTGAACGTGATGCGCTCCTTATCGTCCAGGTCAAGCTTGAGGATGTCTTTAAGGATCAGGAAATTCAATATCGAAACATCCAGGGACCTGTATTCACGGGGCTTATCGCCGATCATTTTATCCAGGATCTTTATGTTCCTTAAGCGCAAGAACCAGAACCGTTTATCTTTGTACATCCCCAGGATGTGCTCGGTCCTGCCGGCTTTTTCCAGCAAAAAGAAGAATTTGGCCCTATCCTTTACCTCTTCCGCGTAAAAATTATCCTTAAGGCGCTTGATCAGCTCGTCGGTCGCCGGCGGCCCGTCGAGCGTTACCAGGCGATGAATAGGCAATATCGTCAGGCCCGGAGACTCTATATTGGTAAAATAGGTCATAACGTAGTTAGAATCGTGCGAGCGGGCTGCCCCGGCGCCAAGCCGCGCCCTTACCTCGTCACGGTAGGCGCAGGCGACTTCGTAGCGGTGATGGCCGTCGGCGATAAAAATGTTTTCGTCCCTGATCCTGGCCTGGATGGATTCAAGGATCTCCGGAGCGTCTACCCGCCATACCTGGTGGGTGTTCTTTTCTTCGTCGATGATATTAATAAAGGGGATCCTGCCTTCGAGATACTGCTGGAAAGTGTTTTTGATGATCCTTTTTTTGTCCGGGAACAGCACGAATATGGGGCTAAGGTTCGCCTTCACTGTCTGTAAGAGCCTTAGCCTGTCCTCTTTCGCTTCGAGCCTGGTATGCTCGTGGGCGAACACGGAACTGTTCTCTCCCATCTCCAGGAGCGCGATAAAGCCGAAGCGGGTCTTCTTTTCGCCTTTGATGTTATACTGGTGGCTGTAGAAATATACCGCCTCTTCTCTATCCCGGATAAGCACCTTATTTTTAAGCCACTCCCTGAAATAATATTCGGCCTGCTGGTATTTGTCTTTACCGGAGGCTGCCCTGCTTAAAAGTATATGTATGAAGTTATAAGGGCTGAGGTTATAGTAGTACTCCTGCCGGGAGGCAGAGATCACGTCGTACGGAGGGCAGGCTACGCCGGAGAGGTCCTTGACCTTCTCCGGATTATAGACCACCGCCTTAAAAGGCCTGATATTTGTCATCGGTAGATAGTATTTGCGATCGCGATACCCATGCTGTCCCAGGCCAGGTCAAACAATGAGGCGTCCCTGCCCGGTACAAACGACTGGTGAAACTCATCGCTTAACGCGTAGATAACGGCGATTAAGCACACCCAAAAGATCCGGCCGCGGTATGGTAACCCGGCGTAGCTGTATTTCATCGCCCTGTTAAGCAGCAGCGCAAAAAAAGTGTATTCTATGATATGCGCCAGGATGTCCTGCAAAGGGAACACGCTCGGTATCTGGTCGCCCGGTTTGGAAGATATATAAAAAATGAGTATAGCATAAATTGTTACGGGAAGCCAATATTTAATGAACGCGACCGCCGGGCTACGCCTTGCCGCACCCATCGCAGCCTTTCCCGCTCGCGGGGCATGCGCCCTTGTCCGGGCCTTTCGGCTTCTTCCGGTAATCGGTGGCATAGAATCCCGAACCTTTAAAGATTATCCCCGTGCCTGCGCCGATCAGCCGCTTGACGGGCTTAGCGCACTTTGGGCACTTATTCAAGGGCTTTTCGGTCATGGACTGGAAAGCCTCGAACGTGTGGCCGCAGTGGAGGCATTCGTATTCGTACGTCGGCATGGCGCGTGCTCCTTCCTTTATTCCTACTTGAACGCTTTCTTGATTTTTTCGGTGAAACTTTCCTTGTTTACGTCTTCGCCGCTAAGGCGGGCGAACTCCTCGATAAGCCTGCGTTGTTCGGGAGTGAGGCTCCCGGGGATCTCTACCGCTACCCTCACCAGCTCATCGCCGATGCCTCGTTCGTGCACATCCGCGATGCCTTTTCCCTTGAGCCTGAAGACCCTGCCGCTTTGCGTGCCGGCAGGGACCTTCATCATGACCTTGCCGTTAAGCGTGGGGATCTCTATTTCGCCGCCGAGGATCGCCTTGCTCAAAGATATAGCCACCTCGGTGAGTATATCGTTGTTATGCCTTTCGAAAACCGGATGGCGCTTCACTTCTATCGCCACATATAAATCGCCCCGGCCGGCAGAGCCCGCTTCGCCTTCGCCCCGGACCCTTAAATTTGAGCCCGTATCAACGCCCGCGGGTATCTTGACTTTGATGTTACGCGTTACCTTAATCCTGCCTTCCCCCTGGCAGGCGCTGCAGGGCGTCTGTATTATCGAACCTTCGCCACGGCAGCGGGAACAAGCCTGGGCGATCTGGAAAAACCCGTTTGAAACCACCATCTTTCCTGAGCCCCGGCACTGAGGACAGGTATTTTTCCTGGTCCCCGGCTTTGCGCCGCTTCCGGAACAGGCCGAGCAGATCTCATATCGGGGCACGGTAATGGTCTTTTCCACGCCGTTGGCCGCCTCTTCAAGGGTTATCGCCAGGGCAATCTCAAGGTCCCTGCCCCTGCGCTGCCTTCCGGAACGCTGCCTCGTTCTTGTCCCGAAAATATCGAAGCCGAGGTCGCCGAACACTTCGTCGAACAGCCCTCCCCCTACGCCGTACTCGCCAAGGTCCTGGAAAATGCTTGAGAAATCAGCGCCCTTGAATATGTCCTCGTAGGCGTATTTCTGGTCTATACCGGAATGGCCGTACTGGTCATAGAGGGCGCGCTTCTGGGAATCAGACAGCACCGCGTACGCTTCGGATATCTCTTTAAACTTCTCTTCCGCTTCTTTTTTCTGCTCATGAGGCACGCGGTCCGGATGGAAACGAAGCGCCAGCTCCCTGTATGCCTTTTTTATCTCATCAAGGTTCGCGCTCTTTTTCACTCCCAGTATCTCGTAATAATCGCGCTTGGCGCTCATTATTTCTTATCGTCCTCTTCCTTGAAATCAGCGTCGATAATATCTTCGTCTTTCTTCTTTTCTGTAGGCTCTTCCTGGGGCTGTTCTTCTTTCCCTTGCGCCTTCTGCCCCTGCTGCTGCTTCTGGGCCGCTTGCTTGTATATCTCCTCGGCCAATTTGTGGGAAGCCTTGGTAAGGTCTTCCATGCCCTTCTTGATCCTCTCGACGTTCTTATCTTTTATCGCCGCTTTAAGGTCATTGAGGCTCGACTCGATAGCCGCTCGTTCGTTCTGGCTTACCTTGTCGCCGAATTCCTTAAGCGATTTTTCGGTTGAATACACCAGGGTATCCGCCTGATTGACCGCCTCCACCTCTTCCTTCCTCTTGGAATCTTCTGACGCGAACTTTTCCGCGTCTTTCACCATCTTCTCGATCTCTTCCTTGGAAAGTTTTTTCGGAGCGGTGATGCGGATAGACTGCTCTTTGCCCGTGCCCAGGTCCTTGGCGGACACGTGCACGATGCCGTCGCGGTCGATATCGAATTTTACCTCTATCTGGGGCACGCCGCGGGACGCTGCCGGGATACCGACCAGGTCAAACCTGCCCAGTTCCACGTTATCATCCGCCATCTGGCGTTCGCCCTGCAGCACACGGATGGTGACCGCGGTCTGATTATCCGCCGCCGTTGAAAAGGTCTGGCTTTTTTGCGTGGGGATAGAAGCGTTCCTTTCGATCAATTTGGTGTTGACGCCCCCCAGAGTTTCGATGCCCAACGAAAGCGGAGTGACATCCAGAAGCAGTACATCCTTAACGTCCCCCTTGATGATCGCCGCCTGGACAGCCGCGCCCAGCGCCACGCATTCCATAGGATCAACGCCGCGCTCTATCTTCTTGCCGACAAAATCCTCCACGAATTTCTGCACGATTGGCATGCGCGTCGGGCCGCCGACCATGATAATGCGGTCGATCTCGGAAGTCTTCAGCTTTGCGTCATTAATAGCCTGCTCCATGGGATGGCGGCATTTGTCGATTATCGGAGAAACCAGGTCTTCAAGCTTTGCGCGGGTTATAGACATGGTCAAATGCTTCGGTCCCGTCGCATCGGCGGTGATAAACGGAAGATTGATATCGGTTGAGACGGTCGAGGATAATTCTATCTTGGCCTTTTCCGCCGCTTCGCGCAAACGCTGCACCGCCATTTTATCGTTGGTCAGGTCTATGCCCGTTTCGCGCTTGAATTGTCCGGCGATATGCTCAAGCAGGACCTTATCCATATCCGTCCCGCCAAGCTGCGTATCTCCCGACGTTGACTGCACGTGGAAAACCCCCTGGTCCATCTCCATGATGGTAACATCAAGCGTCCCGCCGCCCAGATCAAAGACCATGATCTTCTGCGATTTCTGGGCTTTTTCAAGGCCGTAGGCAAGACACGCCGCGGTCGGCTCATTGATGATCCGTAAGACCTTTAAACCGGCGATCTCTCCGGCGTCCTTGGTCGCCTGCCTCTGATTATCGTTAAAATACGCGGGGCAGGTAATGACCGCTTCTTCAACCTTATCGCCAAGATAGTTTTCCGAATCCTGTTTGATCTTCTGCAGGATAAACGCCGAGATCTGCTGGGGCGTATATTCCTTACCGTAGACCTTGAACTTAAAATCGGACCCCATTTTCCTTTTCGCCGCCTGAATGGTGCCTTCGGCGTTGATCGCTGCCTGGCGCCTTGCCGGCTCACCGACCAGGCGCTGGCCGTCCTTGGTAAATGCGACGTAAGACGGGAACGCCTTCCCGGAAGCAACACCCGCGCCCTCCGCGGACGGTATGATCACGGGCCTGCCGCCCTCCATCACCGCCGCTGCTGAATTTGAAGTACCTAAATCGATCCCTATCACCTTAGCCATCCTGCACCTCCTTGAGCACCTACTGTTTTTATCTAGCGAAACTCCGACGAGTGCATGTACGAGTCGGAGTAAATGTTATTCGGCTCCCTTCCCCTCTCCCTTTTGCCCTTCTTCCGCCTTGCGCTTGCTCACCTTGACCTTGGCGGTCCGAAGCACCCTGTCGTTCAATAAATAACCTTTTTGCAGCTCTTCCACGATCGTATGTTCCGGCAAAGCGTCGCTTTCTTCCTGCATAAGCGCCTCATGCAGGTTCGGGTCGAATAATTTTCCTTGCGCGGACACCGGCTTCACCCCGTGTTTTTTAAGCATCTCGTAGAGATGCGCCAGGATCATCTCCACCCCTTTCAAGAACGCCGAAAGGTCCTGATGTTTTGTCTGGGCGAGGTCAACGGCGCGCTCCAGGTCATCGAGGATGTTCAAGAGCTCGAAGATCACCCCTTCATTCGCGAATTTCACAAAATCCTGCTTATCTCTTTCCAGGCGTTTGCGGGTGTTTTCAAAATCCGCCTGCAGCCTCAGGAGCCTGTCCCAGTATTCCTTAGCTTTTTCAGCGTCCTCTTTCAACTTCGAATATTCGGCTTGCGTCAAAGTGACGCTCTTGTCGTTCTCGCCGGCTTCTCCCTTGTGGTGTTTATGATTTTCCATAGCCGTCACCGTTATGCGCTGTCAAGGATCTCGGTCAAAATGTCCGAGATGTATTCCAGCGCCGAAATCGTATGCTTATATTCCATTCTCATCGGCCCCAGCACCGCGACCTTGCCCACGGGCTTGCGTTTCTGATGATAAGTCGAAACGATCAGGGAACAATCATTGATACCGGGGCAGTCCAGTTCATCTCCAATATAGACCTTGACCTTATCGCTGAAATTACGGTTAATAACACCCAGAAGCTGCTGCTTCTCTTCGAGTAAATTGACGAACAGACGTATCCTCTGCAGGTCGTTGAATTCCGGCTGGTTCAACACCAGGCTCAGGCCTTTATAAAAAAGCTTTCCTTCCCAGCCTGAAAATGAGGCAATGCCGGCATAATGGGTGATCCCGGATATGACCTCTGAAGTCCTCTCCAGCACATCCTCAAGGCGGCTGACCTCCCTGTTATACTCATTGGTGATACGCTCCTTTTCCTCCTGGAAAAGCTCCATTTGGGCGACAAGAAAATCCACGTAATACCGGTACCCTTTATTGGTAGGTATCCTGCCTCCCGAGGTGTACGGGTGCGTAAGATAACCGGCCTTTTCCAGTTCTGCGAACACGTTCCTTACCGTTGCGGAACTTAAGGAGAATGCCTTGGCAATTTCCTCGGAAGACACAGGATTGCCTTTCTCGATATACCTGTTAATGGTAGCCGAGAGTATGGCCCTGTTTCTGGTTTCACGGTCGATCTGTTTTACCATATTTGCGCGCCTTTTAGCACTTCGCTGCCCGGAATGCTAAAGAAGCATTTTAGCACAATAAATTGTTTTGTCAATCAGAGAGAAACCCTCTAACCTTTTTTAAAAGTTACGGTTTGGTCCGTATCTAAATCCGCCAACACCCTGTCCCCTTCCTTAAAATCGCCTTTGAGGATCCTCACCGCAAGCGGATCCTGGAGATATTTCTGTATCGCCCTTTTCAGCGGCCTTGCGCCGAAATTAACGTCATAACCTTTCTTCACAAGATACTCTTTTACCTGCCTGCTCACTTCCAGGCGGATGGCCTGGTGAGCCAAACGGGCGGAAAGAGGCTCAAGCTCTATCTCCACGATTTTCTCTATCTGCGCTTTGCTTAAAGGGTTAAAGATTATGATATCGTCTATCCGGTTCAGGAATTCCGGTTTAAAGGTCCTTTTTACTTCATCCATAAGCTTCTCTTTGATGTCCCTGTACGCATCGGATTCTTCTTTTACGTTCTTAAAGCCGATCATGGCTTTCTGCTGGAGCAATCCGGCTCCGATATTGGAGGTCATGATAACCACCGTATTCCTGAAATTTACGGTCCTGCCCTGGCCGTCCGTGAGCCTGCCTTCGTCCAGTATCTGAAGCAGTATATTGAACACGTCGGGATGCGCCTTTTCGATCTCATCAAGCAGTATCACCGCGTAAGGCCTTCTCCTTATTCTTTCGCTCAGCTGGCCGCCTTCCTCATATCCCACATAGCCCGGCGGGGCGCCGATGAGGCGCGAAACGCTGAACTTTTCCATATACTCGGACATGTCTACCCTTATTACCGCGTCTTCATCGTCGAACAGGAACCAGGCCAATGCCTTGGCGAGCTTTGTCTTGCCTACTCCCGTGGGCCCCATAAAAATGAACGATCCCATGGGCCTCTTTTCATCACCCAGCCCGGAGCGGGAACGCCTGACCGTATTCGCTATCGCTTCAATAGCCTGGTCCTGGCCCACCACTTTTTCCCTGAGCCGGTCCTCCATCTTCAATAACCTTTCGACTTCGGCTTCCATCAGTTTTGTCAGGGGTATGCCTGTCCATTCCGAGACCACTGCCGCGATATCCTCATCCTGGATCTCCTGCCGCAACATGGCGCTGCCTTTATGCAGGTTTTTCAGTTCATCATTGTATTTCGACAGAAGCGCCTCGGCGTCCCTGATCCTTCCGTATTTGATCTCCGCGGCCCTGTCCAGGTCTCCGACTTTCTCGGCGTTGGCAGCCTCGTTCTTCAACTCCTCTATTTTCTCTTTAGCTTCCTTGATATTGAGTATCCCCGATTTTTCCTTCTCCCATTGTTTCTTTTTAGCGCCCAGGTCCTTGTTCAATGCTTCAAGCTCCTGGTCTAATTTCTTAAGCCTTTCCTGGGAGCTCTTGTCTTTCTCTTTCTTCAAAGCCTGTTTTTCTATTTCCAGCTGCATGATCTTACGCTGCACTTCGTATATCTGCCCGGGCATACTGTCTATTTCTATCCTCAGGCGCGAAGCAGCTTCATCGATTAAGTCCACTGCCTTGTCGGGCAGGTGCCTGTCGCTGATATAGCGGTCCGACAGCGTGGCAGCGGCGATGAGCGCCGAATCTTTTATCCTGACGCCGTGGTGGATCTCGTATTTTTCCTTTAACCCGCGCAGGATCGCGATGGTGTCCTGGATGCCGGGCTCATCCACGAATATGGTCGCAAACCTTCTTTCCAAAGCGCGGTCTTTCTCAATGAATTTACGGTATTCATCGAGCGTGGTCGCGCCTATGCAACGCAACTGCCCCCTTGCGAGCATGGGTTTCAACATGTTCGATGCGTCGATAGCGCCTTCGGCGGCGCCCGCGCCCACTATGGTATGGATCTCATCTATGAATAAAACCACCTGGCCGTTCTTGCTCTGTATTTCGCGAAGCACCGCCTTGAGCCTGTTCTCGAATTCCCCGCGGAATTTCGTGCCCGCCACGAGGCTGCCCATATCCAGGGAGATGATCCGCTTGTGCGTAAGGCCCTCGGGCACATCGCCGGAGACTACCCTCTGCGCCAGCCCTTCGACTATCGCGGTTTTTCCTACTCCCGCTTCGCCGATAAGCACGGGATTGTTCTTTGTCCGGCGCGAAAGCACCTGCATCAGCCTGCGTATCTCTTTGTCCCTGCCGATAACAGGGTCAAGCTTCATCTTTTCCGCGAGTGACGTGATATCCTGGCCGTATTTATCAAGGGCGTTGAATTTTTCTTCCGGATTTTCATCGGTGATAGTGTGGCTGCCGCGGACTTCTGTCAGGGCGCTGAGGATCTTTTCTTTATCGACAGCCTGTTTTTTCAACTCCCTGGCAGCCGGGGATTCGCTGTCCTGCAGCACGGCAAGCAGCACGTGCTCGCCTGAAATGAACTCATCCTTCAAGGCCGCCGCTTCCTTTGCCGCCTGGGTAAACACCTTATTAGTGCGCGTCGAGAAATAGATCTGCGCGTTCGCGCCGCTTACCGCGGGCTTATCGCTTAGATAGCTTTCAAGTTTCTTACGTAAGCCGGTAAGCGCGACCCCTGCTTTTTCGAGCACGGTCACGACAATGCCTTCCTTCTGCTTCAATAAGGCCAAGACCAGGTGTTCCGGATCTACCTGCTGGTGGCCGAACTCAGTCGCGATATTAAGCGCGTCCTGAACAGCTTCTTGTAGCTTCGCAGTTAATTTATCTAATCTCATACTTCATCCTTTCTTAATTGCTGTAATTTAGCACTCGCTTGAAACGAGTGCTAATAAAAATCCAAAAAAAATTATTCTTTTAGTTCCATCTCAATGATCACCCTGACTCCGCTGATATTAACATGCTTCTCTTCCATCAAATAATGCACATACTCAAGCCTCTTAACGTCTTTGAGCGAATAGAGGCGGCTTTTTTTACCAGCCCTTTTTGGGCAAACAACCCCTGCCTTATCAAGCTGGCGCAGGGTCCATACAGGCAAGCCGACTAATTTACTTACCACGCTGATCACGTATACAGGTTCATCAGGACTAATGTGTATATCAAACGTACCCATAGCTCACTCCCCTGTCTTTCTCTCTTTCCACAATAATTGTAACATAATCTAATTATTTTGTCAAGTAAAAATTATAAATTTAATTAGTTTAACTAATTAAATTTATGTCTTTATCTTGTTTAAGCTTATAGAAGACAGTCTTAGGAATATTAACCTTGATCTTAATCGCTTTCTGCTGATATGTTATTTCCTTTACTTTGCCTTCCCTGTAAAACAAATTCACAAGATCCATTCTTGAATGAGGGATCTTCATCTCAATGCTGATCATTCTCGCAACAAAATGCTTCTGGATCTCTTGCCGCAGGACATCGAGATTCTGCGTATGTAAAGCGGAGATAGGTATGGAATTCGCGAAATCATTTTTTAATTTCTCAAGCCACGCCTTATCATCCAGACGGTCTATCTTATTCAACGCCACGATCATCGGCTTATGGAGCGCCTGTAACTGTTCGAGGACGCCTTGCACCGACTGGTAATGCTCATATACTCGAGGATGGTTAACGTCCAGCACATGGATAAGCAAGTCCGATTCCACCACCTCTTCAAGCGTGGCTTTAAACGCTTCGATAAGATGGTGAGGCAGGCCGTGCAGGAAGCCTACCGTGTCCGAAATAACAACTCGCTCTCCGTCAGGCAGCACCATGCTCTTGGAAAAAGGGTCAAGCGTCGTAAACAGGCTGTCGGCAACAGTTTGTCCCGCCCGGGTAAGGGCGTTTAAAAGCGTGGATTTACCGGCATTGGTGTAGCCGACCAGCGCCAGGCCGGGGACTTCGTTATCCTTTCGCCTCTTCCTCAAGGTGAGCCTGTGCAGGGAAACATGCCCCAGCTCCTCTTTCAGCTTGTCGATGCGCTTCCTGATGCGCCTGCGGTCGACTTCAAGCTTTTGTTCGCCCGGGCCGCGGGTGCCGATGCCTCCCCCGAGGCGCGAAAGGATTATTCCTTTGCCGATGAGCCTCGGCATAAGGTATTGCAATTGCGCAAGCTCGACCTGCATCTTTCCTTCAGGGCTCCTTGCGTGTTTAGCGAAAATGTCCAGGATCAACTGCGTGCGGTCAATGGTCTTCCTGCCGATCGCCTCTTCGAGGTTACGCTGCTGGGTCCCGGAAAGATCGCGGCTGAAAATGACGGTATCCGCCTCCATCTCATCGCACTCAAGCGCTATCTCTTCGGCCTTGCCTCTTCCTATTAAAAAATTAGGCGTGGGCTTCTCGAGATGGCAGGCTATGCTGTCTATTATCTGGGCGCCGCTGGTAAGGGCCAATTCTTCCAGCTCTTCAGAAATATCTTCCATCTTCCAATTATCCCGTTCCGATTTCAACTTTATCGTGACTAAAAGCGCTTTTTCCATTGTACCGTGGCCTTTAACCCTTTGCGAGTATCGCGGCGATCCTGCGGGCGACCGCCTGCGGTGTTTCTTTTTCCTTAACCTCTATCCACTTGATGCGCGTATCTTTCCTGAACCAGGTAAGCTGCCTCTTGGCGTAATTACGGGTGCTCTTCTTCATCGCCGCCTTTGCTTCTTCCAGGGCGCACTGGCCGTTGAAATAAGCTTTGAGCTCCTTTAAACCGATGGCGCCTTGAGCAGTCTTGCTTAATCTAAGGGTACACAGCTTTTTTATTTCCCGCGCCAGCCCGCGGGAAAACATTTTCTCGACACGGCTGTCAATCCTGCTATAGAGCTTCGCCCTTTGCATGGTAAGGCAGAAAACCCGTACGTGCCCGCTTGAGGCGAGCCCCGTTCTCTGTTTTTGCAGTTCCGAGATAGGCTTGCCGGTAAGCTCAAAAACTTCCAGGCCGCGGACGATCCTCCTGGTATCATTCGGGTGTATTTTAGCTGCCGCGGCGGGATCGGCTTTTTCGAGCCTCTGGAACAGGTACGCGCTTCCTCGCGTCCTCGCCAGGCCATACAAACGTTCGCGCAGTTTTTCATCATGAGCTTTCACGCTGAATATCCCGTCCAAAAGGACAGACAGGTACAACCCGGTCCCGCCCGCAAAAATCGGGACCTTGCCCCTGAGCGCGATCTCCCTGATCTTTTTTAAAGCGTCCCTGCGGAAAAGCGCGGCATTATATTCTTTTTCCGGAGAGATCGCCCCTATGAGATGGTGGGGCACCTGCTCCATAAGAGAACGCAAAGGCCAGGAGGTCATTATCTTCATACCTTTATATACCTGCATTGAATCGCAGGAAATGATCTCGCCTTTGGTTTTTTTTGCCAGCGCCACGGCGACTTCGCTCTTGCCTGTTGCGGTAGGGCCGACTAAGAAAATTATTCTTTTTTCCATCATTGCAAAGATCGTAACGCGTCCGCCACCAGGCCAAGATCGCCTTTACGCCAACGGCTGATCTTGCCCTGGCAATAGGTGAACTCTTTTTCTGCCTCACCTGCCTCCCCCAGCGCTTCATACACCTTACCCAGATGGAAATGCGCTCCGATATCTTCAGGATACAAAGAAATTGCCTTCTTTAACATCTGCAAAGCTTCCTGGAAACGGCTTTGCCTGCGGTACATGGCCCCCAGGTTAAAATAGGCGTCAAAGCAGTAAGGGCAGGCCGCTATTGTCCCTTTAAATCTTTCTTCGGCCAGGCCGAATTCATTCATAAAAAAATAAACTATTCCCGAACGCAGCAACGCGCGGGGGTCATCCGGTTCTATGGCGCGCGCGATATCCAGCTCCCTTATCGCCTCCCGGTACTCCCTGGCATGCTCATACCTGATCGCCCTGTCAAGATGGCGATGGAACTCCGAAGACATATCGGGAGTATTTGTTCTCGCGGAAGCCGCAAAGGGCGGGCTATAGTTGAAAAGGCCGTACAGGATGATCGCCGCAGCGCACAACGCCGCGGCCGCCAAATACTTTCTCTCCCTGAACGCCTCCCCTATACGGCAGACAGCGAACGCCGCGAAGAGTATTAAAAACGGCACCAGCCCTATACGGTAGCGGGTTGTGACGAAAAACGTGACGGTAGCCGCCGACAGAGAGATCAACGCGAGGTACAACAGCGCGAAATCCCGCGGCCTGCGCATACCGAGCAACATCCCCAGCACCCCTAAAGGTAATATCACCCCCAGGTCCATGAACAACACTTTAAAAACCCTGATCTTATCCTTTATGTATTCATATTCGAAATCGTGCACGAATTCCCTGGGGCTTAGCAAATACACGATCTTTTTCCCCAGCAGCTGCGCGAATTGAAGCGGTTCTTTTTTTATGAAGTCAAGCGACTTATCGAGCCAGAAGCGGGACACCCCCGAAGTCTTCAGCTCCCTGCCTGACTGCGTGCGCGCTATGATCTTAGCGTCCCGGAACATGTCTTCCTGGTTCGCGACCACCCCGGCAGGAGCAAAAAAAGTCCCGGTCGCCCGGGGGCTATTCCCGGAATAAAAATTGAACCCCAGATTCCCGGCGATCAATACGAAATCCTTCTCCGCCGCAAAATTTTTCACGGTAACGGCCCCGATCATCAGCCCCATACCCAGGGAGAAAAAAAGGAATTTCTTTACGGCCTCTTTTAACCCTCTTCTTTGCTGCCAGGCGATCCACGCCGCAGCCGGCACGCAAAACAGGACAATACCGGCCTGGGTAATGGCGCAGGCGCCCGAAAACACGCCCAGCCAAAACAAATTTTTAGTTTTGCCGGCCTCCCTGATATGCAGCATATAAAGGAAAAGGAAAGAATTCAAGAACAAAGACACGCTTGTGTACATCAACGAATAGTCATAAAATATGAAAAAACCATACCAGGCCGCCAGTAATCCGGCGATGATCGCGGCTGCTTTGCTAAACAGCACTCTTCCCATAAGATACACCAGCACGCAATTACAGGCGCCTAAGACCGCCTGCAAAAGATACACCGAAAGCACGCTGTTTTTGGAGAGCCAGAAAATGAACCCCACAAGATAGGCATATAACGGCCATTTCATGAACGCTTTGTCTCCCATGAGGTCGCCGCTTGCTATGTCCCTTGCCCAGACATAATAATAGTAACTGTCGGAATAATCCATCAGAGGGTACACTTCCGTTTTTTGATAATCCGCAAAAAAGAAAGCCCTTAAGATAAGGGCCGATAAAAGAATAAGCGCGATGAAGAATATATCCCGGGAATCAAGTTTCAGCTGCGGGCCGGTCATAAGGAAGTTACGGGCATATTTTAGTAGGGTATCCTTCGGAGGACAGGCGGTTTCGCAGTTCAAGCGCCTGCGCACGGGAATCTAATTTGCCGACTCTCACCCGGTACGTGGCCTTGCCTTCGGAAACGGCTTCCTGCACATACGCGGTGTAGCCGCTTCCGGAAAGCTTCCGGCAAAGGTTATTGGCGTTACTGGCGCTGGAGAAAGAGCCGACCTGGACGGAATAATTAAATGCCGAAGAAACCGGCAGGTCGCAGGACTCCTGGCCGAGCTTTGATTCCAGGTTCAAAGGGTACAGCTGTTTGAGGCGGTCAAGATACTGGTTGCCCTGGGCGGTATCGCCTTTTTTGAAGCCTATCTGGCTGAGGCGGTAATATATCATGGGCTCGAATTTCGTTTTCGGGTCGTCTTTGAGCAATCCCTGGTAATAGCTTTGCGCCTTATCGTAATCGCGCTTCAAGTAGTATACATCGCCAAGGCATACTCTGGCTTCTTCCCTGAACCTGCTGGCCTTAAACTCTTTTATTATTATCTCAAAAATATCCGAAGCCCGAAGCAGGTTGCCGTCTTTCAGGTAGCACAGCCCCAGGATGTAATACAATTCATCCGAGTCAGGCAGATGGCCTGCGCCAGCCATTATTTTCTCGCCTTCCCGGATCGCCGATTTGTAATCGCCCTTCAGGAAATTGCCCTTCACTTTATCCAGGTTCAGCGCATACGCATTACAGGCAAGGCCAAGGCTCAATGCAAACACGATACTTTTGATTGTATTTTTTTTCATCACAAGTTTATTATACCAAAAATCAGGCGTTTACTAAGAGGTTTTTTCTTTTGCGAAAAAATAATTATTTGACAAGCCGGGCTTTGCGCGTATACAATCAAGACATCGCCACTTCCATTATCTTATGTCCAGAACGATAAAACAGGAATCGGGGCTGCTGCTTCTCTTCGGGCTGTATCTCTTTATCGCGGTAAACGGCTTTTGGAGGAATAACGCCCTCACAGGCTCCCTGATCATTGCCGCAAGCCTCGCCATGCTTGCCTGCTGGAGAAGCCCAAAGAACGCGCTTGCCTATCTTTCGGCCGCTTTTTTGGGTTTTATTTGCGAGTACCTGCTTACTACAGGCGGATATTGGCACTACAATAACCCCTCTACGGTCATCATCACCAGAAACTTGACCATCGCTACGCTGCCGTGGTGGCTTTTCTTCTTATGGGGTTATTTCATCGTACTGTTCATACAGGCTGCGTATCTGCTGGAAAAGCTGATCCAGGGCTTAAAGGCGTCCGGAGTGACCGCTTTGGCAGAAAAAGTATTTTTTCCGCTTCTTTGGCTGGCGGCGATGGCGTATGTGTTCTTTATTTACGTAAATTTGAGTTTTGATCTGACGCGTTGGTTCCTGCTGATCATCGTCCCCGCTGCGCTTTTCTGGAGGCGTAGAATAGACCTGCTTGCGTTTTTTACAGGCGCGTTATTCGGGACTTTAGGCGAGTACACGAGTATACGCTTCGGGGTATTCCAGTATCATGCTCCCTACTTTAACGCGATCGGGATCCCCTTAAGCCTTCCTTTAGCCTGGGGGCTTTCCACATTGCTCATCAGGAGATTTACTTTGCTTTTTCGATAACGATATTTTCTTCTGCAGGTCAAGCACCAGCTTGTGCCTTCTTTCTTTTTCTTCCTTCGCCACGTCGTCGGGAAGCCTTAAGGCCTCGGTATCCGGGCGGGGAGAATACTTGAATATATAGGCCGCGTTAAAGCCGACTTCCTCTACCAGCCGGTACGTGTCCTGGAAATCCTCCTCTGTTTCAGTAGGAAAACCGACAATGATATCCGTGGTCAACTCTCCCCCTTTTACGGTCCTACGATATGCCGCAACCAATTCCAGGTATTGCTTCCCGGTATACCCCCGGTTCATGAGCTTTAATATCTTATCCGAGCCTGACTGCACCGGCAGATGCAGGTATTTCTTCAGCTTTTCAAGGTCCGCCATCGCCTCAAACACTTCAAGGGAGGTATTCTTCGGATGAGAAGTGATAAAACTGAATTCTTTAAGACCTTTGATACTGTTTACCCCCCTCAATACTGCTACGAAGTCCTGCCCTCCCTCGGGGAGGCTTGGCGACCGGTACGCGTTCACATTCTGGCCTAAGAGCGTGATCTTAGTGATGCCCTTATCAATTGCCTGTTCGATCTCTTTGAGGATATCCTGGAACCGGCGGTGATGCAGCGGCCCCCTCACGTTGGGCACCACGCAATAGGAACAATAATTAGAGCAGCCTTCGGAGATCACCACGTAGGCGCGCTCATTATCACAGTAGTAGCCGGTATGGTATATTTCCTCAGGCCTTACTTCTGCTTCCGTCTCCCATATTTTCATTTGAAAAAGGGGTCTGACCCCATTTTTTGGGGGCTGTCCCCTTTTAAGCCTTTCTAAAATCGAAGGTATCTTATCTATATCTGCCGGCCCCACAGCGAAATCCACGCCAGGCGCCCTATCGAAAATCCTCTCCTTGTAATTCTGCGCCATACAGCCGACTATGCCGATTATAGGCTTTCTCTTCTGCTTGGAAACCCTTCCTGCCTCAGACCAGACCTTGTCTTCCGCGTGCTGCCTGACCGAACAGGTATTAAAGATCACGATATCCGCCTCTTCCGCCCCGGCAACCAGCTCATAGCCGTTTGCCTGCAGTAAGCCGGAAATGACCTCCGAATCGCGCACATTCATCTGGCA
>JBFZAN010000064.1:0-59462 GCA_041309005.1 Candidatus Omnitrophota bacterium | reverse complement strand
AAAGATGCCACGACTGCCAAGAATATATATTAAAGGCGCCTTATATTACGTCACCTGCCGTTCAGAGAGCAACCAGGAGATCTTCAAAGACGAAGGGGATTACCAGATGTTCTTAGAACTGCTGAAAAAATATAAGGAACAATACGGGATAAAAATATTCGCCTATTCACTTATGCCCAACCACCTGCATTTGCTTATTGAAATGGCAAAAGAAATAAAGCCGCAAGAAGGTGAAGCTGTCAAATCCCAGGAGATCTCAGATTTCATGCATAACCTCAATAACTCCTATACCAAATATTTCAACGGCCGATACCAGAGAAAGGGCCATCTTTTCCGCGAGCGCTTCAAGGCCGCGATCGTGGAAAAACAGGGGCAGCTTCTGAACCTGACCGCCTACGTGCATTTAAACCCCGAGAAACTGAACATGGTCATCGAAGCCAAGGACTATCCCCACAGCAGCTATTCGCTCTATTTGTACAATAAAGACCTGACGAAAACAAAAGGGCTGGATTTAAGCCAGGAGATCGCGGAAGTCACCTCGTTATTGCAGAACAAGGATTACGCGGAATTCGTCAGCGGCATGACCGACAACGTCCGGTCGCTGCTCCATAAGAGCCTCCAGCGGGGAGGCGTGCTCGGGTCAGAGGAGTTTATCAAGCAGGTAAAATCGCAGATCGCCGATTACAAAACAAAGGCCGATAGCCAGGAAGTAAAGGGCGGCGCTAGAAAATATAAACTCGTCCTTACCGCAGGAGGCGTCCTGATAGTATTCCTTATCGGCGCTGGCGGTACCTATATGTACCTGATGAATAAAAAGGCCGGTAATTTTTCCATCGCGAAACCTCCTGCAGCCGTCCAGCCGAAGCAGGAATCTTGGGACATATTAGAGTGGGACGTTAAATTAGTGGCTGTCGGAGGCGGGAACGAGAGCATGGACACGCTTAATTTTTACGGCGGCAAATTCACTTCGGCAAAATTGAATTCATTGGGCTATCAAAGCTCCAATTATTCCACCACTATCGAGAGTAACGGCAAGGTGATCTGGGAGACCATACAGTCCGTGCCCGCAGGCCTTGCGTCCTGGCACGGCGAAATCGAGCAGGACAAAATGACCGGGGTCTTAAGCCTGCGGCAGGAAGGGAAAGCGCCGCAGGATTTTTCATTTATAAGCACAGGTTACAGGAGGAGAAAATGAGCACCCTGAAGAATACGGTAAGGTTCGCTTTGCTGGTAGTGTGCGCGCTGTGGCTGGCCGGAGTTGCCAACGCCCAGGAGGCTAAGCGGGACGCTAAGAAGCCTGAACCGAAAATAACCAGCACCGTGAAAGAGATACAGGGTGAAGTCTCCTGGATAAGGAAGAACAGCATTTCCGTCGTCTATGAACATGACCTCCAGAAGGGTTCTGAATCAGAGATTCTCCTGCCTATGGACCCGGCGACCGTCAGGATCGTGCACAAAAGGTCCTTAAAGGACATATCTTCCGGGGACATCGTGCGCGTGCAGTATATCGAAGAGCTCTATGATTACGGCGACAGGCAGGAAACCAAACTTAAAGCAAGGTCGATACGATTCGTTAAACCAAGGGACGATAAATCACCGTATAAAGGTTTAGGGGTCTCTGCCGCAGAGCCTCTGACCTTAAAGGGGGTAAAGTCAGATGGAAAATAAGACGAATTATACGCCGCGCGTTAATAAGAAGGGTACGTGGAAAAAATCAGGGAGATTTTTCATTGCGTTCCTGGCCATGACGCTCGGAGTCTGTCTATTTTCCTCTGAAGCGTCCGCCTTCCAGGTAAAGCGCGTCATCCGCGGAAGCGCCCAGATGGTCGGAGGTGTTGATGAAGCCAAGGTCATTGACCTGGGGCCGACAGGCCTTAACCTCTTGGGCGGCGAAGAGTTGAACACCGACAGGTCGCTGCTTATTTTTTCTACCTCTGCCCCTTCGACTATCCGCACGCGCGTTGACCTCTGCGGAACAGTGGACGACACCACGCACCTTTTGTTCACCCGCAGGCTCTCCACCACTACGGTGAACATCGAATTCATGGTCGTAGAGTTTGTCTCAGGCGTCACTGTCGTTTCGGGTATGACTACCGTGCCTGAAAGCGCGCTGTATAAAAACATTACCATACCGTCGGTGACCTTTAACAAATCTTTTGTGCTTTTGAGCCAGCGCTCATGGGCTTCTGGCGATAGTACCGATGAATTTAACATATTCGGCGCAAAGCTTAACAGTTCGACAGTGCTGCGCATTGAGCGCGCGCAGCAGAATGCGGGATATAACGTTGATATTGCCTTTCAGGTTGTTTCTTTTGACGCGGCTGAAACAGACGTGGAAATACGCAGCGGTGAAGTTAATATCAACAGCGCGGTAGGCGCGGGAGAGACTTCCGACAACGGTACAGTACTGGTGGTACCGGTAAGCCCTGCGGTTGACCCAATAAAATCAATGGTTGTTTTTACCACGCTTCCGGGCGCAGGCGTTAACGGTATAGAGCAGCGTTGGGGAGTGGACGGACAGGTGACCGGCAGCGGCGCATCTTTGACCTTCAGGCGTTTGAATGCAACCTCCAATGTTCAGGTTTGGTATTATCTTATTGAATTCAAGAACAATGTTTTGGTGCAGAGCGGCAGGGAGCCTTTGACCGCAAATTATACTGTGGCTACCATAACCGGCGCAGGACAGGGTTTTGGTACCAGCACCTATGCCAATAGAAGTTTTGCCCTGTACAGTATTTCAGGAGGTTCCGGAGCCAATACCCAACTGGATGAGTTGAGGCACCGCGCCCAGTTGGACGCCAGCGTAGGGCCGCCTAAAATGTCTACTACATATACGCTCACGCGCGAAGTCTCGGATAACACGGTTGATACTAATATCAGCTGGCAGGTAGTGGAATTGCCTCCCTTGAATTTAACCAGCCCTAATGGCTTAGAAATATGGAAAGTAGGGGAGCAGCACGCGATTACCTGGGAATATGCAAAAGAGCTTCAAGACGAAACCACCACTGTTAAATTACAGCTTAAAATAGGCGCTAATTATCGTAATATTGCCACAGGCCTGCCGGTCCAAGATAAAACCTATAACTGGACAATACCTCCCACGCTTACCGACAATGTGATCAATAATCAATTAAAGGTAAGGATAGAATGCGAAGGAGCAAAATTTACCACGCGCAATTTTGATGAATCAAATAACGTGTTCGAGATCAAGGGCAGCCTGACATTGGATTATCCTGATTCAGGCGTAAATTCTTCAAGCCCCTGGATCGCCAATACCCAGTACGGTATTAAATGGACCCCTAAAGGAGACTTAAGCACCTTTGGCGCAGGCCAGGTCACGGTTTCCTATTCTCCCGATAACGAGGCGCATTGGTACGCCATTAACGCGGCGGTTACGGCGGGCCTCAATAATTCTCAGCAGACCTATAACTGGACAATACCCGATACGGTAAATATCAGCACGGTTGATTATAATACCATCGGCTCGGACAATAAGATCATGGTAACCCATAATGACGACGCGGCAGTCACCGGCACCAGCCCGTCTTTTTATATCAAAGGAGAACTGTCTTTGACCGCGCCAAGCGGCGGTGCGACAATATGGCTGGTACATGACCCTGATCCGAATAACAGGATCACCTGGACCAGGAAAGGTACTTTTGAGCCGGATACCCTTACTATCAAATATTCCCTGAATTCAGGCGCGGACTATTTTGCGACAGTTACCGCTGCGGCAACAGCAAGCCAGGACTATTATTACTGGAATGTGCCTCCCGAGGCAGTGGGCGATGCGGTAAGGGTCAAGATCATCAGCAACCAGTCCGCCGACATCCAGGTAGAAAGCGCTTCAGCAGCCGATTTCCATATCGTGCCCGCGGTGGACCTGCTTACTCCTACCGGCTCAAGCGTGTGGGTGGCTTCTGAAGAAGCGGACATTACCTGGGATGTATTCGGTTCTATCGCACTCATAGACCTCTGGTGGTCAAAAGACGGCAGCGCGCCCTGGACGCGTATTACGCCATTAGCCGGCGTGAACGCCAATGACAAGGCCTACCACTGGAATTACGTTGCCGAAGACATGGTAGGCGCGACCGCGGTAGTCAAAATAGCGGCCCATACCACTAACCCCGACCCTATTACTCCCGACGATAACTCCGCCGCCTTTACCGTGAAGGGCAAGCTGATATTAACCGGCCCCAACGGAGGAGAGAACTGGCTGACAGGCCTATCTTATAATATCACCTGGGACGCGAAAGGCACTAATTTAGGTAATGTAAGGATAAAATATGCCGTTGACGGTTCCAACTACGTATTGATACCCGAACTTCCCGGCCCCGGAGTCCCCGCGTCGGATAAGACCTGGACCTGGCCCACCGTGCCTGTCGGCAATAAGAGCAACGTCGGTAAGATAAAGATAGAGCTTGCCAACGATACTTCGGTTGCTGCCGCTTCCCAGGCGGCGTTTACCATCGGCACCCTGGCGATCTCCCTTCCTGACGGCACCGAACAATGGGTGGTGGATTCTATCTCCAATAATATCGTCTGGACCTATGAGAAATTCGCAGGGAATGTCCATGTTAAATATTCCAAGGACAACGCTCCCTATACCCAGATCACTTCAGGCCCCGGCGTTCCCATAACCGATTTGTCGTATAATTGGAACCCCATACCCGACGCCATCTCAAGCAATATAAAGGTAAAGGTGGTGCTGGCTTCTGCGGACCCGGTGCCCCCGGAAGCGGTTTCATTGCCTTTTACCATTAAGGGAGGGTTTAGTTTCGTCGCTCCCCGCTCAACCGATAAATGGGAAGTAGACTCACTTAAGACCATTGACTGGACCACGCACGGGAGCATTTCCCAGGTTGACCTTGCCTGGTCTACCAACGGAGGAGCGTATTCCTCTATTGCCACCGACCTGACAAATGGCTTCGGCTACGGCAACTGGCCCGTGCCCGACGCCATAGGCCCCAATACCAAGATAAAGATAAGCTCTTCGAGTTCCCATCCCATACCAGTGTCTTTGGAGTCGTATGCCTTTACCATCAAAGGGAAGCTGCAGGTTACTGCTCCGGTAACCGGCGATACGTGGTATAAAGGCGATACGAACAGGGTAGTAAGCTGGTATGCCTACGGTACGGTTACCAACGTAAAAATCGATTACAAGACTTCCCTGGCAGGCGGTTATACCACTATAGTCGCCAATGACCCCAGCCATACCGCGGGTAATAATTCATATACCTGGTCAGCGGGAGTCGCCGACGAAAAGTCGGATACCTGCTACATCAGGGTCTCAGACGCCAATAACCCCGAAGTAGAGGCTGTTTCAGAGCCCTTTTCCATACATCCGAAGATCACCGTGTCCGCTCCGGCCACTGACGCGGTCTTCAAAATAGGCTCAAGCTATCCTAACGCTGTCGCCTGGAGCCTTAACGGCTCTACCAAAGTGAGCACCGTCGACATATATTACAGCACCAATGGCATTGTCGGCCCGTTTGATAAGCCGATAGCCTCTAACGTGGACGCAAGCCTCGGCCAGTATAACTGGGACAATGTGCTTGACCCGGTCGGCAATAACGTGGTGGTCAAGGTCATGGACCAGGGCAATAATAACGTCTATGGGCTTTCCAGCGTTTGCCATGTGGCAGGCTCAATAACTTTGACCCAGCCCAACGGCAATGAAGACTGGCCTGTGGGCGCTGCGGATAAGGATATTATCTGGTCAAAGGCCGGCACCATAGGGACAGTTAAAATTTACGCTGATTACGGCGCAGGGTATAATCCCGCGCCTATCGGCACCGCGGATGCCGAATCCGTGTCGTCCTGGAGATGGCCTGCTATCCCCGATGAGGTCTCCAATAACTGTAAGATCAAGATCACCGACGGCGATAATGAAACATACACGTCTGTCGAGTCCGCGAACCCGTTCCATATCGTCGGAGGCTTTACTATTACCAGCCCCAACGGTTCGCCTCTGGTTTCAGGCACCTCAAGCCCTATCACCTGGACGACGACCGGTACCGCGGTAAGCAAGGTAAAAATAGAATTTTACGACGGCACAGACTGGTCGACCCTCAACGGCTCGTATGATAACAGCGGGAACTATCCCTGGACAGTGCCTTCGAACACATCTTCGGTCAACTGCAAGGTCAGGATCACCGCTTCCACCCCTGATCAGCCGTTTTCGGCCAAAGAATCTTCTGCGTTCTGGATCCACGGCAAAATAGACCTGACGTCACCGACCTCTACCAGTAAGTGGACAGTAGGCACGCTTGAGAATATTAATTTCAACATTACAGGTAAGGTTACGCAGGTCAATATTTACAGCTCCAAAACAGGCGCCGAGCCTTATACGTATACTATCGCCAGTAATGTCGATGTGAGCGCAGGAGCCAACATCTTCCCATGGACTATCCCCACAGACCAGGATATCCTTTCAGCCGCCACTGCCAAGATAAAGATAGAAGATAAAGATTACCCGACGGTTTATGGAACGTCGGATAATTTCATGATCAAGGGCGTAGTGAATGTCCTGACACCGTCTGCTTCCGGCATTGTCCTGACCTACGGCGGCACCCCTTATAATATCACCTGGTCAACCACAGGGCCGGTACAGAACGTTCGGATTTATTATTCTATCACTGACGGGGTGACGTACCCGTTTGAACTTACTACCGCAGCCGGAGTGCCTGCCACGCCGGCAGTGTTCGCAATGGACGCGCCCAATCAGATAATTGGAGCGCACCTGAAGGTCAAGGTCGCGGACAAAGACAATATCAATGACGCCTACGGCGTTTCCGTCAACCCGTTTGAAGTCATAGGCCAGGTGGTCTTAAACGCGCCTAACGGCGGAGAAAAATGGACCGTGGGTTCGACCAGGCAGATCAGGTGGACCCCTACAGGGACCTATACCAGCGTGCGCATCGAAGCCTCCACAGATGATTTTGGTTCCACGTTCCTTGATATTACGCAGCCTGCGGGAGCTACCGGCATACAGCAGACATATGACTGGGTCGTGCCCAACCAGGTCAGTAACAGCGTCAAGGTAAGGGTCAGCGACCCCGACCATCATCCCGAGACGGTCAAAGACACATCGGATGCCACCTTTAAGATATTCGGCGCTATCACGGTGACCAACCCCAAGACGGGACAGGTATGGCTTAAGGGACAGACCAATAAAGATATCACCTGGGACGCTACCGCGAGTATCACCAATGTCAAAATAGAATATAAGACTTCAGGCGGCGGCGCGTATACCACTATCGCCGCAAATGACGGGTCTCATACCATAGGCCCCAACACTTACACCTGGTCCGCAGGCGTCGCGGATGAGAATTCCGAGACCTGCTATATCAGGGTTTCAGACGTCAATAACTATGACGACTGTTTCGGCCTCTCAGAGGTATTTGCTATAAGGCCGGTTATCTCGGTATCAGAGCCTCTTACAGGCGCCAATATCAGGGTCGGCTCAAGTTACACTGACGGCGTCAAGTGGAGCCTGAACGGCTCAACCAAAGTGAGCACCGTGGACGTGGTCTATTCGACCAACGGCACTGGCGGGCCGTTTGACAAGACCATTACCACTAACAGGGACGCTTCTTTAGGAAAATGCGACTGGAACGTGGTCGCGGATAATATCAGCAATAACGTGGTGGTGAAGGTAATGGATTCCCTGAACAACAATACCGCCGGCCTTTCCAACGTGTTCAATATCGCAGGCACTATCACCGTGCAGCAGCCTAACGGAGGCAATAACTGGGCCGTAGGGGCAATTGATAAGAATATCACCTGGACAAAGACCGGTACCATAGGAAGCGCCAATATCTACGTGGATTACGGCACAGGCTATGATCCCACACCTATCGCCAACGTCGATACCAGCGCAGTCTCTTCCTGGAACTGGAACCCTATCCCGGACCATGTGTCCAATAACGTCAAGATCAAGATCGCCGACGCGGATAATGAAGCAATAGTCAATGACGAATCCGATAATCCTTTTGCGATCATGGGGAGTTTCGTTGTCAACACGCCTGCCAACGGCAATGCCTTGACCGTTGACTCTTCATATGATATTACCTGGAGCAGGGCCGGTTCGGCAATCACCGAGGTAAAACTTGAATATTCCTCAAACGGCGGCTCGAATTACACAGTGATCACTAATGATGCCACTAACTCGGGGTCCTTCCCCTGGACCGTGCCTGACGCCATTACCACAAGCGGCAAGATAAGGATCTCCGACCCCGACAACTCAAACGCCGAAGCATTCTCCAGCGGCTTCTTCAAGATACAGGGGTCATTGACCGTTACCAGCCCCAATAACGGAACTGAAAGCTGGGACGTGGGAAGCACGTATCCTGTTACCTGGACCAAGCACGGCGCCATATCCACCGCGAACATCTATTATTCCCATAACGACGGCGCTGACTGGACCAAGCTTAATACTGTCGCTATCGATGCGTCATTGGGCACCTGGGATTGGAATATTACGGAAGCAACGCTCTTAAGCGGCGGTTTCCACGGGTTGATCAAGATAGAGAACGCAGCGGATGCGACTGTCTATGACGTCTCCAGCGCTAAATTTGAAGTAAAAGGCGCGGTGACTTTAGGGAATCCTTCCGCTTCCGGCATCACCCTAAGGGTAGGGGACACCTATAATATTACCTGGACCAAGCACGGCGCGATGACCAATGTGCAGCTGCATTATTCCACTAACGGCGGTATCGCTGGCGGCGGTTCTTATCCGGGCGGCAATCTGATCGCCACGGTCCCGGCGGCAGACCTGAATTCCAACTGGACCGTTGCCGACGCAATAGGTGCGAATTTAAGGATCAGGGTAATGGACGCGGCGAATCCGGTGGTCTGGGACGAATCCGACGATACCTTCGCGATCAAAGGCAAGATAGCCATCAACGCTCCTTTGGGTGCAGAGGCATGGAACGTGGGGGATACCCGTCAGGTCAGATGGACGCCTACGGGCACCTATGCCCAGGCGAAACTGGAATATTCCACCAACGCTTTTAGCGATGAGCTGCAGGTCTTTGGCATCGCTACGGTAGTCGCGGGCGCAAGCGGCGTGCAGCAGTCCTATGACTGGACAGTGCCCGATAAGATCGGCAGTAATTTAAAGGTAAGGGTTTCCGACGCTGCGAACGCCACGGTAAACGATGTTTCTCCCAACCCGTTCAGCATCAGGGGCGCGTTGAGCTTGACCAGCCCTGCCGGCGGCGTTACCTGGATCGTCGGAGAAAACAGGGATATTACCTGGAACCTGACCGGGACTATCCCGACGGTGAAACTGGAATATACCACCGACGGCTCTATCTATAACGATATCATCGCTTCAACGCCGGGCGGTTCAGGCACCGGCAGTTACCCCTGGTCAGTGGCCAACGCCATAAGCAATACCGTAAGAGTGAGAGTAAGCGATACCAGGGATACTTCGGTAAGCAGTACCTCAAGCGATTTCACTATCAAGGGATCATTGACTTTGACTTCTCCCAACGGCAGTGAAGTCTGGACGGTAAATACCCCCCAGGACATCACCTGGACGAAAATGGGAACTATCCAGTACGTCAAACTGGAATATTCTACCAACGGCTTTGCCAATGAATCAGAAACAACGGTGATCACTAATTCCACGGATGCCACAGGTACGCCTCCTGCAAGCTACAAATACACCTGGACAGTGCCGGATGCCATTTCAACCACTTTAAAGGTAAGGATAACCAATACCGCGGATGCCACGGTGTCGGATGTCTCCAATAATTTCTTTAAGATCAAGGGGGCGTTACAATTGACCGCGCCGCTCGGAGGAGAAAAGTGGGGAGTGGGCACATCGCATGATATCACCTGGCTGCGCACGGGCAGTATCCAGAGCGTAAAGATAGAGCTTTCAATCAACGGCGGTGTTGGCTACGGCGTGACCGTGATCGGGCTAACTCCTGCCGGAGGCCAGGCGTATACTTGGCCGGTGTCAGATAATATCACCACGCAGGGGAGGATAAAGATTTCTGATGTGAATGACGCGACCGTCTATGACAGCTCGCCCGCGAACTTCAGCGTCATGGGCGCCTTTAATATTACCGCTCCCAACGGAAGCGAAGTCTGGCAGGTAAACGACAATCACGATATTACCTGGGGGACTACCGGTACGGTCTCCAATATCAGATTGGATTATTCTACCGACGGCGGCACGAACTACGACCATACTATCGTTACCTCAACCATAAACAATAACCTCTACAACTGGACGATCCCGGACAATATTTCCAATACCGTGCGCGTGCAGGTATCTGACGCCTCTAACCCGGACGCCTTCGATACTTCTAACGCCAACTTTAAGATACGGGGGATGCTTACTGTTTCCGCTCCAAACGGAAGCGAAGTCTGGTCCATTAACACCCACCAGAACATTACCTGGGCAAGGACAGGTTCCGTCGCCAGCGTGAAGCTCGATTATTCTACCAACGGTTTTGCCAATGAACTGGAGACGTATACTATTATCGCTTCGACTTCGGGAGCGGCGCTTACCTATGACTGGCTCATACCCGATACCCCCAGCTCAAGCGCCAAGGTGCGTATCACCGATGTGGCTGACGCGACGGTCTTTGATGTATCCAACGCGACCTTCCGTATCGTCGGAAGCCTCACCATTACCATACCCAATGGCAGCGAAGAGTGGGTAGTGGGACAGAATAATAATATCACTTGGACGAAATTCGGCGCTATCAGCAACGTAAAACTGATGTATTCTACCGACGGAGGCTCGACCTATCCTGTCGGTAACACCATTGTCGCCTCAACGCCCGCGGCGAATTTCAGCTTTTCATGGACGATACCGGATTTCATCACCAACCAGGCAAGGGTGAAAATATTTGACGCGGCCGATGAGTCGGTGTCCGACCAATCGGACGCTAATTTTATCATCAAGGGTTCTGTCGCCCTTACCGTTCCGAACGGCTCTGAGACCTGGATAGTGGGAGAGAACAGGAATATCACCTGGACAAGGACAGGTTCTTTTACCAATGTAAAGCTTGAATATTCCACCAATGGGTTTGCCAATGAATTGCAGACGGTAGTAATCACCGGTTCTACGCTTGCTGCAGCCGGCACCTACGCCTGGACAGTGGCGGATGCCATAGGCACTGATTTAAAGGTACGCGTTTCCGACGCTACCAATGCCACGGTTACAGACGTTTCTGATGGTTCTTTTACTATTAAGGGCGCGTTATCATTAACCAGCCCTAACGGTAGCGAGACCTGGGTAGTAGGGGAATCCCGTAATATTACCTGGGGAAGGACCGGAAGCATTACCAGCGTGAAATTAGAATATTCGACTGATGGAGGCGTTTCTTATCCTAACGTCATTATTGCGTCTACAGGCGCCGGCGCGGGAAGTTACGGCTGGACAGTTGCGGATGCTATCGGTGGTGACGTCAGAGTAAGGGTCTCCGATGCTTCGGATGCCACGGTAAAAGATACCTCTGACGCAAGCTTCGCCATCAAGGGCGCCCTTGCTATCGCAAGCCCCAACGGCAGTGAAGTCTGGGTCGTTAATTCAGTCCACGATATCAGCTGGGTAAGGACCGGGAGCATCAGTAATGTAAAATTAGAATATTCCACCAATGCCTTTGCTGATGAGTTACAGACGACAGTTATTACGAATTCAACGGATGCCACAGGCACGCCTTCCGGAAGCTACAAATACGCCTGGACCATCCCCGACGCCATAAGCAACACGGTCAAGGTAAGGGTCACCAACACCGCTGACGCCACAGTAAAAGACGTTTCTGACATTACGTTCAGGGTGATCGGTGCTTTGGCATTAGGTGCGCCTAACGGCGGCGAGAAATGGACTGTCGGCGGTTCGCAGAATATCACCTGGACAAGGACCGGAGGCATCGGTAGCGTGAAGCTTGAATATTCTACCAATGGCGGATCTTCCTATGATTATACGATCACCAATTCCACTTCTGCCGGCGCGTTGAGCTATGCCTGGGACATACCTGATTCTATTTCCACGCAGGTAAGGGTGAAGATCTCCGACGCCTCCGACGCGGGGGTATTCGATACCTCAGACGCCAATTTCGCCATCCTCGGCGGCTTTGCCATTATAAGCCCCAACGGCGCGGAAGTCTGGGCGGTCGATGAGTCCCACGATATCACGTGGTCTACCAACGGCACGGTCTCCAGCGTGAAACTTGAATATTCCACCGACGGAGGCACAACGTATCCTAACGTGATCGTGGCAAGCACCCCTAACAATAATTCTTACTCCTGGAACGTGCCTGATGCCATTTCTATCACCGTCAAGGTAAGGGTCTCCGACGCCGCCAATGCCGACGCCTTCGATACCTCTAACGGCAATTTCAAGATCAAAGGCGCGCTGCACGTCGACAGCCCCGATAACGGGACGGAATCCTGGAGCGTAGGCTACCAGTATCCTATTACCTGGACCAGGACCGGCGCGGTACAGTCCATCAACCTGTATTATTCGGCGAACGCCGGAACCGACTGGATAAAGATAAACGGCGCCGCAGTGGACGCCTCGCTTGGCACCTGGACCTGGAACCTGCCCGGCGATACAGAACTTTCCACGCAGGCAAGGATCAGGATAATGGATACCTCGGATGCCACGGTCACCGATTCAAGCAATAACAACTTCGAAGTAAAAGGCGGCCTGCGCATCGATACTCCGAATACGGCAGGCATCTCCATACAGGTAGGCAATAACTATGATATCACTTGGACGAAATTCGGCAACATCCCCAATGTCCAGATACATTATTCCTCTAACGGCGGTATCGGCGGAGGCGGGACGTATCCTGACCCCGGTAATCTTATCGCCACGGTCCCCGCGAGCGACCAGCATTTCCTCTGGGACATTCCCGACGCCATAGGCACGAACGTAAGGGTCCGCGTCAGGCAGTCCGATAATTTCAATGTCTGGGACGAATCCGATACTTCATTCGAGATCAAGGGTAAATTGCAGATAGTGGCCCCTAACGGCGGCGAAGTCTGGTTTGTGGGGGAGAATAACAATATCCAGTGGATACCGACAGGTACCTTTACTTCGCAGGTCAAGCTTGAATATTCAACGAACGCGTTCGTCAATGAATCCCAGACGGTATTCATCGCCACGGTGGCTGCGGGCGCAAGCGGGGTTACCCAGAATTATAACTGGTCGGTTCCCAATGCCATAAGCACTACTTTGAAAGTGCGCGTGACCGATGCCAATAACGCCACGGTTACCGATACCTCGGATAACTCATTTACCATCAAGGGTAAACTGCGCCTGATGCAGCCGAATGGCGCAGAAACCTGGGTAGTGGCCACATCCCAGAATATCACCTGGCAGCGCACGGGGACAATTGCATTGATAGACCTTAAATATTCTACGGATAACGGCTCGACGTATCCAAATACCATCGCTACCGATGTCGACGGTTCTCTCGGCACCCGCGCCTGGACCATTCCCGACGCTATCGGAAGCAACCTCAGGGTAAAAATATTGGATTCAAGCGATCAGACAGTAGAAGATATTTCGGATAATACGTTTACCATTAAAGGCGCCCTTACCATCACCGCGCCCAATGGCGCTGAAGCCTGGCAGATCGGCACGACTAATAATATCACTTGGACGAGACAAGGCTCTGTTGCGTTCGTGAAGCTCGAATTCTCTCTTGACGGCGGAGCCACGTATCCTACCACTATAGTCGCTTCTACGGACGGCTCTACCGGAACATACCCGTGGCTGATTCCCGATAACCCCAGCTCTACCGTCAAGGTACGAGCTATCGATACCTCAGATCCTTCGGTATTCGATATCTCTGACGCCAACTTCAAGATAGTCGGGTCATTGACGATCCAGACGCCCGACGGAGGCGACATGTGGGGCATCGGCCTGGATAAGATCATCAGGTGGACCAAGACCGGCTCAATCGAAAGCGTGAAACTGCAATATTCAACCAATAGCGGCGCAAGCTACGATTACCTGATCATCGCTTCGGCTCCTGCAGGCGGCCTTGAATATACCTGGAGCGTCGCCGATACTCCTACGGTACACGCCAGGGTCAAGATCTCCGACGCATCGGATGTGACCGTCGCCGATACGTCCAACGCCGATTTCAAGATACAGGGCAGGTTTACCATCACGTCTCCCGACGGCTCGGAAGTCTGGGTGGTAGGAGATTCGCATACTATCATTTGGTCTACGGTAGGCTCAGTTACTAACGTGAAACTCGAATATTCTACAGACGGAGGCGCAAACTACGCTAACACCATCACCGCTTCTACCGCTAATACAGGCTCTTATTCCTGGACCATCCCGGATGCCATTTCCGCTCAGGTGAGGGTGCGGGTGTCCGACGTCAACGATTACGACGCCGCAGACGCCTCTAACGGTAATTTCAAGATCAAGGGGGCGTTACAATTGACCAGCCCCAACGGCACTGAAAGCTGGGTGGTAGGCACGTCGCATCCTATCACGTGGCTTCGGACCGGCAACGTGCAGACCGTAAAACTTGAATATTCTACTGACGGAGGATTATCGTATATCAATACCATCTCCAACTCGGTAGACGCGACCTTAGGGACCTATTCCTGGACCATCCCCGACGCGATCGGCAGCCAGGTAAGGGTAAAGATCAGCGATACTTCTGATTCGACGGTGCTCGATACTTCTGATTCCAATTTCATCATCAAGGGCGCGCTTACGGTCTTAAGCCCTAACGGCGGCGAGAATTGGATAGTAAGTTCAGGCCAAAACGTTACCTGGACGCGCACCGGCGCTATCAGCAGCGTAAAGATAGATTTTTCCAAGAACTCGGGCGTAACCTTTCCGTTCCCGATCATCGCTTCTACGGATGCCTCTACGGGTTCTTATGCCTGGACCATACCGGATGAATTGTCCACCACGGTAAGGGTAAGGGTCATGGATGCAAGCGATTCATCAGTGTTTGATATGTCGGATGCGAATCTTTCCATCGGCGGCGCCCTGACCTTGAACGCTCCTAACGGCGGTGAGATCTGGTATGTAGGCCAGAGCAAAAACATTACCTGGACCAGGTTCGGAAGTATTCCTTCGGTCAAGTTGGAATATTCCACCAACAGCGGCTCAAGCTATGACTATGTCATTATCGGCTCTACGGACGCCGCAGCAGCCACCTATAGCTGGTCCATACCGGACGCCATAGGCACGCACCTGAGGGTGAAAGTGACTGATACGGGTAATGCCGCGGTAAGCGACAATACCAACTCCGATTTTATAGTCAAAGGCGTGCTCGCTTTGACTTCTCCCAACGGCTCGGAAACCTGGGTGGTCGGGGAGTCCCATAATATCACCTGGACGCCAACGGGGACCATTAATTTCGTGCAACTGGAGTATTCTACCGACGGCGGTAATACCTATCCCAATACGATAATCGCTTCAACGGCAGGCCCCGCAGGCAGCTATGGCTGGACCATACCCGATGCCATAGGCGCCAATCTAAAAGTAAGGGCAAGCGATACTTCCGATGCCAGCGTCCTGGATGTTTCTGACGCGGTGTTTACGGTGAAAGGTTCTTTACTGGTGAGCGCTCCTAACGGAGGAGAGTCATGGGGGGTAGGCACTTCCCGGAATATCACCTGGGTCCGCACCGGCAGCATCGCGTTCATCAAGATAGAATATTCTACCGACGGCGGCGCGACATACCCCAATTTGATCGTCGCAAATACAGATGCTTCTACGGGCACCCGCGCATGGACCATACCCGACGATATAAACAGCCAGGTAAGGGTTAAGATCACCAACAATGCCGATACTTCGGTATACGATACCTCGGATACAAACTTTAAGATCGTGGGTATCCTTGATCTTAGCGCTCCTGACGGAGGCGAGCGCTGGACAGTAGGCTCAAACCATAACATTACCTGGAGCAAGGTCGGCGCGATCCAATTTGTGAAGCTCGAATATTCCACTAACTCAGGCGCCACGTATCCTTATACTATCATCGGTTCTACGCCTGCGGGAGCTACAAGCTTAAGCTGGAGCATCCCGGATGCGGTATCCAAAACAGTGAAAGTGAAGATTTCTGATGCCTCTGACGTGAACGTGTTTGACGTTTCGCAGGCAAACTTCATTATCCAGGCAGGCTTTACCATCACCACTCCCGACGGAGGAGAGGTCTGGACAGTCGGCTCCCAGCACGATATTGTCTGGAATACGGTAGGCTCGGTCTCGACCGTCAAGCTTGAATACTCCATTGACGGAGGGACCGCCTATAGCAGTATCACCGATTCTACCCCGAACACAGGCTCTTACTCATGGTCAGTGCCTGATTCTATTTCATCCCAGGTCAAGGTGAAGGTAAGCGACTATAATGACATTGACGCCTTCGATGTTTCCAATAATAACTTCAAGATCCGCGGCAACCTCAATCTGACCGCTCCCGACGGAGGAGAAGCCTGGATAGTCGGTAATAATTACAACATTACCTGGACCAGAAGCGGTTCAGTGGTCAATATCAACCTGGAATATTCTACTGACGGCGGCACAACGTATCCTAATGTGATTGCTTCAGGCGTGAGCGCCGCGCTGGGAACGTATGGCTGGTCTATTCCCAATAACCTTTCGCAGTCAGCCAGGGTTAAGATCACCGATGCCAGCGACTCATCGGTATTCGACGTCTCGGCCGCGAACTTCAAGATCAGGGGAAGCTTTACCCTGATCTCGCCTAACGGCGCAGAGGTCTGGGACGTCAACAGCGTCAAAAACGTTACCTGGAGCCGCATAGGTTCCATAGTCAGCGCGAAGCTGGAGTATTCTACCGATGGAGGCAACAGCTACCCTTACTCGATCGTAGCCTCTACCGATGCTTCTGTATTAAGTTATCCGTGGCTTATCCCTGATGCGATCACGACGCAGGTCAGGGTGAGGGTCTCGGATGCTTCCGACGCTACGGTGTATGATACCTCCGATGCGAATTTCAAGATCGCAGGGGTCCTGGCATTAAGCAGCCCTAACGGCCTTGAGGAATGGGATGTTTCAAGCAGCCATAACATTACCTGGACTGTCACAGGCGCGATTTCTAGCGTAAGGCTGGAATATTCGACGGATAGCGGGGCGACCTATCCCAACACGATAGTCGCTTCTACGTCAGCGGCAGCGGGAACATATGGCTGGACCATACCCGACAGCATTTCCAATACCGTCAAGGTGAAGATCGCTAACCTCGCCGATCTTGCGGTATTTGACGAATCTAACAGCGTGTTCAAGATCAAGGGGCAATTAATACTTACCGCTCCTAATGGCGGAGAAGTCTGGTCTGTCGGCTCTACCCAGGCAGTCAGCTGGGCAAGGACGGGTTCTATCGCCAGTGTCAAGCTTGAGTATTCCAGTGACGGCGGCGCGACCTTCCCGGGACTCATTATTGCCTCAACGCTGGCTTCAGCAGGTTCTTTCAGCTGGGTAATACCGGATGTTATCGGCCCCGCGATGAGGGTAAGGGTAAGCGATGTCAGCGACGCAAGCGTGTTCGATATCTCCAACGCTAATTTCAAGATCAGGGGAGACCTGGCATTGAACAGCCCCAACGGCGCAGAGATCTGGCTGATCAACTCTAGCCGTAACATCACCTGGACAAGGTTCGGCTCCATTACCAACGCAAAGCTGGAATATTCGGTAGACAGCGGAGCTACGTATCCATTCACCATCGTCGGTGCGGTGAACGCTTCCTTTGAAACCTTTGGCTGGTCCATACCCGATAATCCCACTATTCAGGCAAGGGTAAGGATCTCTGACGCGGCTGACCCGTCGGTGTACGATACTTCCAATGCTAATTTCGTCATCCGCGGCGGTTTTGCCATAACCGCTCCCAATGGCGCAGAATCATGGGCGGTCGGTTCGCCACAGAATATCACCTGGACCACCTATGGCTCTTACGCGAACGTCAAGTTATGGTACTCGACTAATAACGGCACTACCTATAATATTATCACAGGTAATACCTCTAACTCCGGCGTCTATGTATGGACCGTGCCCGACGCTATATCCGATAACTGCCTGATCCAGATCGCCGACCTCGTGGACATCGCTGCTACGGATGTCTCGGACGCGGTGTTTAAGATCCACGGCGTACTTGGCCTGACCTCGCCTGACGGCGGTGAGATATGGGGAGTAGCCTCTTCGCATAATATCACCTGGGCCAGGACCGGTTCGGTGAATTCAGTAAAACTTGAATATTCCACCAATGCTTTTGTAAATGAGAGCCAGACCTCACTCATCGCTACCGGTGTCGCGGGAGGCAATTTCTTATACGCCTGGACCGTACCCGATATGATCGGCAGCGACTTAAAGGTAAGGATCTCGGATGCCAATGACGCAAGCGTCAATGACGTCTCAAGCAGCGTATTCAGGATCAGGGGCGCCTTCACGCTGATCAGCCCCAACGGCGGAGAGGCATGGGTTGTCGACTCTACGCATAATATCACCTGGACTACCCAAGGGACCGTGGGAAACGTAAAACTGGAGTACGCTACCGACGGAGGGAGCGTCTATACGGTGATCACCAATTCTACGGCAAACCTCGGGACATACGCCTGGAGCGTGCCGAATACCATATCTCAGCAGTGCAAGGTGAGAGTATCTGATGCGAATGATTCCGGCGCGAATATTGTCTCGGCTAATAATTTCAAGATCAGGGGGGACCTGGTCATTACCGCGCCTAACGGAGGAGAAAACTGGCCTGTAGCTTCTTCTAAGGTAATTACCTGGGACAGGACCGGTTCCATCGCCAGCGTGAGGCTGGAATACTCCAATAACGGCGGCACGACCTTTACCCCGATCATAGCCTCGACCGCTAACGCGGGCTCATACGCCTGGACCGTGCCCGACGCCATTACTACCCAAGCCCTGGTAAGGATCTACGATACCGGTGATTTTACCGTGACCGACACTTCAAACGCGGTATTTAAGATACAGGGAAGTTTCGCCGTTACCAGCCCTAACGGCGGTGAGTCTTGGATGGTCACCAGCGACCACGATATCACCTGGACCTCAAGCGGAAGTGTCGCGTTCGTGAACCTTTCTTATTCCAAAGACTCAGGCGGCACCTGGACCAGTATTGTGACCAACGAAGCCAATGATGGTAACTTCACCTGGACGTTGCCTATCCAGAGCGTTTCTACCCGTGTAAGGGTAAAAGTAGCCGATGCGACTGATTCGGATGCCAACGACACTTCCAACAGCGATTTCCGTATCCGTTGTTACCTTACGGTCACCAGCCCCAACGGCGGCGAACAGTGGCGAGTGGGCCAATCCCATAACATTACCTGGACTACCGTGGGCAACCTGACCAACGTGAAGCTGGAATTCTCGCGCGATAATTTCATGACCGACTTCCAGGAGATAAGCGCCTTGGCGCCTAACGCCGGCACCTACTCTTGGACTTTGCCCGATACGATCCATAATTCCGTAAAGGTGAGGGTTTCTGATCCGGATGATTACGGCGCGCGCGATGATTCCGACGCGACTTTCAGGATCACCGGCGACGTGACCGTTACTTCTCCTAACGGAGCGGAGAAATGGGAGGTAGATTCAAATCATGACATCACCTGGACCACCAGGGGCACGATGACCGACGTGAAGATAGAATATTCCACCAACGGAGGCGGAAGCTATCCTAATATCATCGCGGCCACTTCCAACACCGGCACGCTTCCCTGGATCGTGCCCAATGATATCAGCCCTGCCTGCAGGGTGAGGATATCGGACCTCTCCGATTCCACTGCGTACGATATTTCCGACGCCAATTTCAAGATCATGGCAAGATATACCCTGACTTCGCCTAACGGCTCTGAGATCTGGACGGTTGGCGACAGCCATACTATCACCTGGACCAATATCGGTACCGTCGCCAATGTCAAGCTGGACTATTCGACTGATTCGGGCGCGACCTATCCGAATACCATCAATGTTTCTACTTTAAATACCGGCACCTACTCTTGGACCATACCGGATTCGATCTCAACGGCCGTCAGGGTAAGGGTAAGCAGCGCCACCGACTCCGACGCATTTGACTCATCCGACTCAGACTTTAAGATCAGGGGCGCGTTTGTGCTGACTACTCCCAACGGCGGCGAGTTATGGCAGATCAATCAGGCAAAGACCATACAGTGGAACACCATAGGGACCATTGCCAGCGTGAGATTGCTTTATTCGACGAACAGCGGTGCAACGTATCCAAATACCATAGCCGCCTCCATCGGCAATGCCGGCAGCTATAACTGGACAGTGCCTGATACGCGTACGCCTACCGCCAGGGTCAGGATTACCAGCCCCGCGGATACGACGGTTTTTGATGATTCAGACGCGGATTTCCGCATCCAGGGCTTTTTGACCCTGACCGCTCCCAATGGCGCGGAATCATGGATTGCCGGCGATCAGCATAGCATTAGCTGGACCTGGGGCGGCACACTCCCGACGGTGAAGCTCACCTATTCCACCGACTCGGGCGCGACCTACGCCTATACTATCAATGCGGCGGCTCCCAACGGCGCGGGCGCGGGAGGAAGTTTCTCCTATAACTGGACCGTTCCGGATACGCTTTCTCAGACCGCCAGGGTAAAAGTCGAAGACCCCGACGATAACACAGTCTTCGACGCCTCCAACGCGGACTTTAAGATCCGCGGCGAGTTTACCATCACCTCGCCTGTGGGAGGAGAGCGCTGGGTGACCAACGAGACCCACGCGATCACCTGGACGACAAGAGGAAGCATCCCCAGCGTGAAATTGATATATTCAAAGGACGATTTCCTGACTTCAACCGTGATAGCGGCCTCCGTGGCCAATATCAATTCTTACAACTGGGTGATCCCCGACGACCGCTCAACTACGGTAAAGGTCCGTTTGTTAGACGCAAGCGATGAGACTATTTACGGTACTTCCAGCGGTAACGTGCACATCGATTACTATAATATCACCTGGGAGGTGCGCGACCTGTTGACCAACGAGCGTTTGACGAACCTTTCGGTGACTGAAAAGATAACCGGCACTTCGACAATAGGCTGGCAGGAAGTCAGCCTTACCGCGCCTATCGTGCACCCGACGCCGTACGGCTTCTGGACCACGGTCTGGTCAGCTTCGGGTTATGGCGACAAGGGGCAGAATTTTACCGCCGACAGGGACCAGTCTTTCACCGTGTATTTGGAAACCACCGCGGTGCATATCTGGAGGGCTTCTGCGGAATTTACCTATGACGCCACGGGAGACAACCTGAAAGTGACCACCTGGCTTGAAAGGGACGGCAGCATCGTGCCCGGCGCCAATAAAGTGGGTATTTACATCTATGACGACCAGAGCCAGAACATCCCCTATAACACGGTGTGCGATCCCGACTACTATAATTCCGACACCAACGGCGACGGCGAGAAAGACGTCTGTAACCCCAAACCCACGCTGTTCTCAACCAGTGTCAGCAGTTCGGGGTATTTCAACCTGACATTACCCGCGCCTACCAATCTGCAGGCGGGCGTGGTGTATTCCGCGCTGGTAGATATCACCAACCTTAGCGGCGCGCACTTCAGGACGCCTACGTCGTTCAATGTCACGGAAACCAAGCGCCTGGAGGCTACTCAGAGCGCCGTAGAGCAGATGCAGAACGTGACGCTGCCGACGTTCCAGGCAGCCGTTCAGAATACGATTACGCAGGGTATCAACGAGCAGAAGCAGACGATCACCGATATCATGGTCGGTACGGGAGGAGACCCTGAGCAGGTCATGGCCAGCGGCGGTATGGTGGGTATGTTGCAGCAGTCATTGACCAGTTTCGAGACCCAGGCCAACACGGCAATTACGGCGTTACAGTCCGGAGCTGAAACAGCGGTTTCAGCAGGCCAGGAATTGGAATCGACCGCGAAAAGATATTCCTGGAATGCGGGCGTTTCTCCTGATCCCGCGTTATCGGGGGATATGATCACTTTGCAGGTCCAGGGTCAGCCAAATCTGACGCCGATGCTCAGTATTTACAGCTGGGACAATAAGGCCATATACAGCGATATGATCCTGCTGCAGACAAGGCCCGGTTTTTACGTGTTCGAGTTCAAGGCCGACCCCGCGCTGTTTACCGTCGGAAAGGCCTATACCTATATCGTGAGCGAGCAGGTGACCGGTGGCCTCGTCTCAGGCTCGGGGATGGTGGAGAGCATGGGTATCACCACGGTCGCAGGGTTAGCGGCTGCCGCGCCTGAAGCGGAGCGCGCCGCCAAGAAGGCGCTCGACGCCATAAAAGCGGTCGAAGCGGTACTTGTTTCCAATGACAATATCAATATCGCCATGACCTTAAAGAGCCTGAAGGAATCGGTCGATGAGCTGCCGTCGGTCCTGTCCAAGGAAGGGCCTTCGGCGCAGTTGACCGGCGCCATAAACGACGTTTCTGAAAAACTGAAGGCATTGGTCGGAGACCAGGGCATTGACCTGGGCAGCATACTCGATGAGAAGCTGAAAGACAGCACCACCATCAAGGAGATGCGCAATAAGACCGACGCGATAGGCGGGATCGTGGATATGCTCCTGCAGATTTTGGAAAACAAGCTGGGCGGGGTGGACACGCCGGTTGTTTCGACGTCTCTGCAATCGGGAAGCGTGAAATTCCGCATCATGGTCGTCAACCCTTCAAATACCAGGACCCAGAGGGTGCAGGTGAAAAAATACCTGCCTGAAGAGGTCAAGCCGAAAGATATCATGGACCTTGGCAACCTTGACCTTGAGTTCGACGCCGAGAAATCAATTTACTATGTATACAAAAACGACGTGGAGCTAAGGCCGGGTGAGTCCCGCGTGTTCGAAGCGGAAGTCGAGGATATCTGGGTGTTTCCCGAAAGCGCCTTCGCCGACTTAAAGAAACAGACCGACGCGCTCCTGAAGCAGTTCGAGAAGACGAAGTATTATGACAAAGCAAAGGAGACCGCCGATACTATTTATCTGCTGCTTGAAGAGATGCTCAGGAACCAGAACGACGATACGGTCAGCCGCGAGCAGCACATCGGTTTCTACAGGCAGAATACGATCAATGTCCAGCGCATCAAACAGAAGTTGGGCGACCTGGAAAAATTGCTCCAGACCGCTACCGGCGCCAAGACCCCGGAGATGCTTGAAAAGAGCAGGCTGAAGGTCAACCTCCCTTCAAAGACAACGACGTGGCTTATCATCTTGGTGATAATCATATTCCTGGGCCTTCTGGCAGGGGTGTTCTTCTTTGTCTGGCAGGCGCAGATACGTTCGAGCCAGAACCTGATCAACGACGCGAAAGAATCGGCTTTCCCCGGCCAGAAGAAGGATGGCGCGCCTTCTCCTCCCGAAGAAAAGAAATAGCCTTTTAAAAGGCGGGGTGCGCGTACACAATGCCGCATCCCGCCTTTCTTTTTATCCCCCCCTTTCTTACCTAAATAGTACAAATATAAAATCTTAAAATAGTATTTTAAATAATACAAAATAATGATATAATTGTTTGAAACATATTTGCTTAGGTAAGGTCATTGAGGAGCTCGTTATGTTAGAGGTGCTTGTCGCCAGCCCCCAGAGGATAATTTTTGAAGGCAAAGCCAGAAGCGTTACCGTGCCGGGGGAGCAGGGCGTATTCGAAATACTTTCATACCACAGGCCTTTATTAAGCAGGCTGATTTCCGGCAGCCTGCTGATCGATGAGAACGCGTTTCCTATCCGGCGGGGGATAATAGGCGTGAACCTGAACAAAGCGACCATTATCGTAGAAGAAAACTGATATGGACCGTAATGTAGCGCTTCTTTTGATATTCACCCTGTGCACGCTGGGCCCCTGCTGGGTGTTCACGGCGTGCGGCAAGTCGAGTATCAACGCGCTGGGGAGAAACCCTTCGAGCGCGCCGCGGATCTTTACCGCGATGATCATCGTGCTGATTTTCGCGGAGGCGGCGGCGATCATCGCGATGCTGGTGGCGTTTCAGTTGTTCAGTTAAGCAAAGGAGCCCGTAATGGTCATGATCGTTTCTTTCGTCGTCCTCATCGCCGTCCTTTTTATCATCCTCATTTTTTCCTTTAACAAGATACTCAACCGCGACGTCGGTCAGGCGACCGCGCATCTTGACCAGCTGGCTGCGGAATACGCCAAGCGGGAACAGGAGATCAAGAAGCAATACGATGAGATAAAACGCGAGGGGCAGGAGCTGCTGGAATTCGCCCAGAAAGAAGCGGACCAGCAGAAGCAGCGCATCCTTAAAGAGGTCGACGCGGAAAAAGGGAAGATCATCGCCGGGGCGCAAAGCAAGGCCGAGGAAATGATCCAGCAGGCGGATAAGGCGCGTAACGCTTTGCTTGAGGATATGGATAACAAAATTGAAGAAAAGGCGCTCGAGCGCGCGCAGCAATTGCTCCAGGAGGCAATACCCGAGCACGTGCGCCGCAGCCTTCACGCGCATTGGGTCGAAGACCTGCTCGCCTCAAGTTTCCAGCAGCTTGACCGCCTGCATATACCGCAGGGCAGCGCTGAAGTAAGCGTGGTCACCGCGTTCGCCCTGACCGACAGCGAGCGGCAGGCGCTCAACGCGAAACTCAGGGAAAAATTAGTGTTTGAGGTTACCTGTAAAGAAGAGGTCGATCCTGCCATCATCGCCGGATGGGTAGTCAGCATCGGCAGCCTTGTCCTGGACGGGAGCTTGCGCTTTAAGATCCAGGAAGCAGTGATCGCCAAACAAAAACTGGCGGCATGAGTATGCAAACCGCAGGTGCAAAATTCGAGGTCCATGAGATAGGCACTATTCTCTCGGTGAGAGAGTGCATTGTCAGGGTCAAGGGGCTGCCTTCATGTATCAACGGCCAGATCGTGGAATTCGAGCATGGCGGCAGGGGCATCGTGCTGGGCTTTAACGAAAACGATGTCCAGGTATTGGTGCTTGATGTAAAAGGCGCCCTTCACGTAGGCGGGAAAGTATTGAGCAAGGGGGAATTCCTGCATCTGCCCGTTGGTGACGCGTTCGTCGGAAGAATAGTCAACAGCTTATGCGAGCCTGTGGACGACCAGGGGGCCATAGAGGCGGCCGGCCGCTTTCCCGTCTTCGCGGAGGCCCCGGGTGTCATGGACCGCGTACCGGTAAAAGAGACGCTTGAGACGGGCACATTACTATTGGATGCGGTCATCCCCATCGCCAAGGGCCAGAGGCAGCTTTTGATCGGCGACAGGCTTACCGGCAAGACCACGGTGGCGATTGACGCGATCATCAACCAGAAGCCCAGGGACGTCATCTGTATTTACTGCTGCATCGGCAAGACCAATTCGAGCCTGATCAAGATCCTCAACCTTTTTAACGAGAAAGAAGTCATGCCGTATTCGATCGTGGTGAGCGCGGTCGCCTCCGTCTCGATGGGAGAGCAGTATCTGGCGCCGTATTCCGCCTGCATGTTAGGCGAGTATTTCATGAAGCAAGGCAAAGACGTATTGATGGTTTACGATGACCTAACCAAGCACGCCTGGGTGTACCGCCAGATCTCGCTTTTGCTGGAGCGTGCCCCGGGGAGAGAGGCGTACCCCGGAGATATATTCTATATCCATTCCCAGCTTATGGAGCGGGCGGGCTACCTGAAGGAAGAGCTGGGGGGAGGCTCGATGACATTCCTGCCTATCGTTGAGGTCCTGCAGGGGGATGTGACCGGATACGTCTCAAGCAACCTTATCTCCATGACCGACGGCCAGATCTATTTCAGCACGTCGCTGTTCAACAAGGGGACGAAGCCCGCGATCGACTTCGGCCTTTCGGTCTCCCGTATCGGGAACAAGGCGCAGTGGCCGGCTATGAAGGCATTGAGCAGCCAGTTGAGGCTCGAATACATCCAGTACCAGGAGTTGCTGCAGATGACGCAGCTTCGCACGACCGGCCTTTCCAAAGAAGCCGAAGAGCGCATGAAGCGGGGGCAGGCGATCACGCAACTTTTGATACAGGACAAGAATAAGCCTATCCCTATGGAGGCGGAGATCATGTACCTGTTCGCTCTGTCAACGGGCGTCCTGGATACCTTATCGACGCAGGACGTGCAGAAATTCAAGGTCGAATTCGTAAACCTCGTGTTAAAAGAATTTCCCAGTCTTTTTACGGAGATCAGGAACACCCAGGTCTTAAACGACCTGAGCATAGAAATGCTCTATGAAGCCTTAAACCATTATTTCGCCACGGTCTAATTTTCTTTTTACTTTATGAGGTTACTTGCGCACATCAAGAGGGACCTGGAATTTAACACGAGCCTCTATAACCTCATTGAAGTATTAAAAGAGATCGCGATATCCCAGTACCGTATCCTGGAAAAGAAAATAAAGACCTTCGACGCGGTGTTCCAGGGGCTTGCCGTTATTTTTGACATCCTCGCGGCGAAGCACATCCAGCACCCCTTATTGCAGGTTTCCGGAAAACAGCCCGGGGTGATCGCCCTTACCTCCGACGCCGGCCTCTTAGGCGGCCTTAACATGAGTGTTATGTCCCAGGCGATCAAAGAGGCGCAAGGCAATAAAGCGAGGCTGATCATTATCGGGGAAAAGGGGCAGGTGTACGCCTCTGAAAGCGGCCTTTCCTATATTACGTTCAAGGGGGTAAAGGACGAAACCAGGTTCCAGCAGGCCCTGGAGCTAAGAAACTATATTTTTGAAGAAGAGATGCAGGGAAAGCTTGGAGAGCTTAAGATCGTATACCCGTTCTCCCTGTCGATCGTGTCCCAGCAGATAAAGGTCCTGCAGCTTTTTCCTTTTTCCAGGCTCGAGCAGTTCCACGGCAAGGCCGAGGCCGTGCTGGGGGAAAGTTTGATCATGGAGTCTTCGGTCGGCGATATCCTGGAATACTGGTTGTACCTGTTCTTAGGCCAGAAGTTCTTCCAGGTGTTCGGCCTCGCGCGGCTGGCTGAACTATCGGCGCGCTTTACGCACCTGGAAACGAGCAAGACCAAGGTGGAACAGTTGAATAAAGAATTACGCTTGCAGTATTTCCGCCAGCGCCATGAGCTGATCGACCGCAATATGAGGGAGTTGTTCGCGGCGCGGCTGGCGTTCAAATAACTTAAAAAAAGAATGAACTCTAATCACGACCAGAAGTCAGGCTACGTCAGTTCCGTGCAGGGCCCCGTAGTGGACGTAAAGTTTTCCCGGCCGGAAGACATACCCGAAATATACGAGAACCTGAACGCTTTGTCAGTGGACGGCAAGAGGGTGGTGCTTGAAGTCGCGGAGCACCTTCCCGGAAATATCGCCCGGTGCATCGCCATCAATTCGACGTTTAACCTCCAGCGAAGCGCGCCGGTAGAGTCCAGCGGCCAGACCATCCAGATACCCGCGGGGGACAGTATCTACGGCAGGATCATCAATGTCTGGGGCGATCCGATAGACCAGAAGGGCGAGATCATATCCCCCGAGAGGCTGCCTATCAGGTCTTCAAAGGTCACGCAGCATTTGTTGAGCAATGAAAAAGCCGAGAAATTCGAGGTCCTGGAGACAGGGATAAAGATCATCGACCTGCTTTTCCCGCTGGTAAAAGGCTCCAAGAACGGGATACTCGGGGGCGCTGCCCTCGGCAAAAGTATATTGACCCTCGAAGTAATCCATAATATCGTCAAGAAGCACAGCGGCGCGTGCGTGTTCGTGGGAGCGGGGGAGCGCATGCGCGAAGGCAACGAACTTTATTTTGAGCTGGAGAGAAGGCAGATCCTCTCAAAAACGGTCCTTATCTTCGGACAGATGAACGAGCCGCCGGGCGCGCGTTTCGGCGTGGCGTTCAGCGGCGTGACGCTCGCGGAGTCCATCCAGCGCAAGAAGCAGGACGTATTACTTTTTGTGGACAACATTTTCCGCTTTCTGCAGGCGGGTGCCGAGATCTCAAGCTTGCTCGGCCGCCTTCCTTCGGAAACGGGGTATCAGCCGACGTTGATCTCCGAAGCGAGCCAGTTCCACGAGAGGATACGTTCATCGAAGGAAACCGGGAGCTCCATTACGTCGGTAGAAGCGGTATATATACCCGCCGACGACCTTACGGACCCTGCGGTCGTGACGATCTTCAGTTTTCTTGATTCCATCATGGTGCTATCCCGCCAGAGGATACAGCTTGGCCTTTATCCGGCTATCGACCCGCTTTTGTCTTCCAGCGCGAACCTCGATCCCGATATAGTAGGCAAGCGCCATTACCAGATCTCCCAGGACGTCATCAGGATACTGCAGCGCTACGAGGAGCTCAGGCGTATTGTCATGGTCATCGGCATCGACGAGCTTTCTGCGGGAGACCGCACTATCTACGAGCGGGCGCGTAAATTACAGAATTTCCTGACACAGCCTTTTTTCGTCGCCGAAGCGTATACCGGGAAAAAAGGGGAGTTCGTCACCATCGAACAGACGCTGGAAGGCTGCGAAAAAATAATCTCCGGCCATCTTGACCGCAGGCCGGAACAGGATCTCTATATGGTAGGAACGGTGTAAGATGAGGAGGAAATGATGAAAAAAGGTCTTAAGCGGATAGGCGAGATCTTAATAGCCAAGGGCTGGATCACGGAAGCGCAGCTGCACGACGCGTTACAGGAGCAGAAACTGAGCGATAAGTTTCTCGGCGCGATAATGATCGACAAGGGCTGGATCAGCGACCATAACCTCATCGAGGCCCTCTCGGAGCAGTTCGGCATCCCCATCGCGCGCCTTGAAAGCCAGTATATCAATATGGACCTCGCGGGGAGATTCTCATCTTCGCTCATCGTTGACCACAAATGCTTCCCGATATCCGAGACCGAGGAGACCATCACCGTGGCTATCCTGAACCCTTTGAACGCGGTGGCGATGAGCAAGGTCGAGGAAGAAGCAAGGCCGAAGAAGGTAAATTTCGTGCTTGCCTCAGAGTCAGCCCTGAAAGAGCTCGTACAGAAATACCGCCAGTATGTCAGCCAGCGCATCCAGCGGCTGCTCAGGAAAGATAAACCAGCACAGGAGCAGTAGATGACCAAGACAGATTCCATACTGAACGAAGCGATCATCGGCAAGGGGCTTATCAACAAAGAGACCCTGGCGGTGTGCGTCAAGGAAGCCGAGGACACCCAGCAGCCGCTCACTTCTATTTTGATCAAGCGTAACCTCATTACCGAGCAGGTCATCCTGCAGATCTTCGCCGAAAAACTGCAAAGTCCTTTTATCAACCTCAAGGGCGCTTCCATCAGCAAGGCGGCGCTTGAAAAGGTACCGGTCAGGATCGCTTCTTATTACGGGTTCATGCCGGTAGAGTTGAAGGAAAAGGTTTTGACGATCGCCGTGTCCATGCCGCTGGATATAAAGCGCCAGGATGAGATAAGGACGCAGACCGGTTACGACATAGAGTGCCTTCTGGCGACGGCTGCCGATATTAAAGAAGCGTTGCGGGAGCATTACGGTTCCGCCGCCGAGACGCTGCAGAGCATCGTCTCATCGACCCGCTCGGGGAAGTCATTCCTGCAGGAGGCGCCGCGGGAGAAGGTCGAGGATATCGAGAAGCTGGCGGAAGACGCCTCGATCATCAAGCTGGTGAACCAGATCATACTCGAAGGCTTCAGGAAGCGCGCTACCGATATTCACATCGAGCCTTTCAGGCAGGGGGTGTCGCTTCGCTACAGGATAGACGGCCTGCTGTATGACGCCAACGTGGGGCCGGAAATAAAGAATTTTATCAACGCGATCATTTCGCGCATCAAGATCATGTCCAACCTGAATATCGTGGAGCGCAGGCTCCCCCAGGACGGCCGCGCGGTGGTCAAGGTCGCCGAGGAGATGCTCGATTTAAGGATCTCTACCATCCCCACGCATTTCGGAGAAAGCGTGGTAATAAGGATACTGCCCACCCAGATGCTCTTTAGCCTGGAAAGGCTGGGGTTGTCAAAAAGGGAATTGCAGATGTTCGAAGACTTGATCAAGAAGCCCCACGGTATTATCTTCGTGACGGGCCCCACGGGAAGCGGCAAGACCACGACGCTCTACGCGTGCCTGAGCAGGATCAACACCAGGGAGCGTAAGATCATCACCATAGAAGACCCGATCGAATACGAAATGGCCGGGATAACCCAGATACAGGTCATGCCGGAAATAGGCCTTGATTTTGCCAGAGGCTTGCGCAGTATCCTGCGCCATGACCCCGACGTGATCATGGTGGGAGAAGTCAGGGACCTTGAGACCGCCGAGATAGCGATCCGCGTCGCGCTTACCGGCCACCTTGTGTTCTCCACGCTCCATACCAATGACGCCGCAAGCGGCATCACCCGCCTCATAGATATCGGCCTTGAGCCTTACCTGGTAGCTTCCAGCGTCGAGGCGTTCATCGCGCAGCGGCTCATCCGGGTGGTCTGCCCCGAATGCAGGTACCAGCAGGAAGCCGTGGCTGCGGAGTTGAAAGAGCTCATCGCCAAAGACCTGGGATTGAAATCCCAGCAGGAAGTCAAGGTCTTCAGGGGGAGGGGCTGCGCCAATTGCAATTATACAGGCTTCTTCGGGAGGACGGCGATATATGAGATCATCCTGATAGACGACACGTTAAAGGACCTGATCCTTAAAAAGACGCCGGCAGGCCCGATAAAGAAATTCGCCGTCTCAAGGGGCATGAGGACGCTGCGCCAGGACGGCTGGCAAAAGGTGATCCTGGGCATTACCACGCCCGAAGAGGTGATGAAGGTCACGTCCGCGGAGGAATCCGCCTATGCTTTGGAAGATAAGGCTGAGATGCTCGCCGCGAACTCCGATCAGGAAGAAGAAGCCGGCTTAAGCGATGCGGAGAAAAGAGTGTACGAGCGCCTGAGCAGCAAGGTCAATATCCGCTTTAAGGTGTACAAGACAAAAGAAGAATTGATGAAGAAGGGCTATACCCTGGAACAACTGTGCGTCACCTCCAACATTTCAGCGGGAGGCATATTATTCGTTTCGGTAGGCCTGATACCCCGGGGGGCGTTCCTGGAACTCACGCTGGAACTTCCCGACGCACAGGACCCTGTCGAATGCCTGGCGAGAATAGTCAGGGCCGAGGAGACCGATAAAGAAAATATCTACAACATCGCGGTCTGTTTCCTGGATATTACCAGCGCGCAACGGCTGCGCCTCAACCGATATGTCGAACATGAGCTAGCGAGCGGCTCTTAAGGAGCCCCGATGACCGAAGAATGGCTATTTATAAATACCGCGCTAAAAAAGACCCCCAGAATACCGTAGAGGGGACCGTCGAAGCCTTTTCCGAGAAGGACGCGATCGAAAAAGTCCACCAATTAGGCTATCTTCCCGTATCCATAGAAGAAGACCGCAGCGCCGCGCGCCTGTTGCGCCCTTCGGCCGAGAAGCCCCGGGGGGGCAGGGTCGCCTCAAAAGAGATCACTACCTTCAGCAGGCAGCTTTCCAGCCTCTTAAAGGCGGGGGTCCCCATCCTTAACGCCCTCGATATCATTTCGGAGCAGTCGGAGAACCCCAATTTCAAAGGTAATATGCGCGCTATCCGTAACGCCGTAAAAGACGGCGCTTCGTTCTCTTCGGCGCTTTCGCAACAGGGCAGCGTTTTTTCTTCGCTGTATCTGGCCATGATCCGCACGGGAGAAAACAGCGGCACGCTCCCGGAGGCGCTCCTACGGATCGCCGAGTACCGCGCCAAACAGGAAGAGATGTTCGGCCGGCTGCGTATGGCGCTGGCATATCCGGTGCTCATGGCGTTTGTGGGAGCGGGGACCGTATTGTTCATGCTTACGTTTGTCATGCCCCGCCTGATGAATATTTACAGCTCCATGGAGCAGTCCCTGCCCTTGCCCACGCGTATCGTGATCCTGGTAAGCTCATCTTTACGCCAGTGGTGGCCATGGATCGCCGTCGGGTGCGTGCTGTTTGCGTTCGTCATAAAGAAACAGGCGGCTACCCAGGCGGGAAGAGTGTCTTTAAGCGTCATAACGTTACATATTCCGATCTACGCGAAATTCGTGCTGAAGGCGGAGATCGCCCGTTTCAGCCGTACGCTGGAGCTTCTCATCAAAGGCGGGATACCTATATTGAAGGCATTAGAGATCAGCATCCCGGTGCTGGAGAACGAAGTCATCAAGGGCGCCTTGAGGAAAAGCTGCAAGGAATTGGAGCAGGGCGGTTCTTTCGGCAGGAGCCTGAAGAATTCAAGATTATTCCCCTTATTTATGAGCAACCTGATCGTGGTAGGCGAGGAATCCGGCAGGATCGACGACGCGCTGAGGGAAGTGGCGAACGCCTACGAGCGGGATACCGATGAAGCGTTAAGGGTGATGAGCAGCCTCCTTGAACCGGTGATGATCCTGGTGATGGGGCTCATAGTGGGCTTTATCGTGGTAGCGATGCTCTTGCCCATTTTCGAGATCAACGTGATTACGCATTAACACGAGGCAGTTGTACCGGATGAGCCGACTCATTGACGACATGAGGGATAATAAGATCGCGCTTCTTACCGTATGCGCGGGTCCGGCGTATTGGGCAATCGATGCCGCCGCGCAGGCATATGTTTTCGGCGCAGGAGGCTTTCTCCGGCAGTTATTTGCCCCCGGCCCGACTGAGATGTGGGTACGGCTGTTTATCGTTACCATTACCACGCTCTTCGGTTTTGTATTCTTAGAGCACGGCCGTAAAGAACTTGCCCTGGGCGAAGCAATGCAAAAATACAGACAGCAGTTTGAGAGCGGCAGCGCAGGAGACGGGCCGGTGAGGGAATATTTGCAAAAGAAAGAAGCGGCGATCAAGGAGCAGGAGGCAAGCATTTCTGCCAGGGAAGAAGCCCTGAAGGACGCCCTTTCGTCGTTACGCGAATGCCAGGAACAGGTCGTCCTTGCCGAGCGGGCTTTACAGCAAAAGGAAGCAGCGCTTAAGGCTGCCGCGTTATCGCGGCAAGAACCGCCTCCGACCGAAGCCATGGCCCCCGGGAAATCGCTTCAGGAAGAAAAAGAACGGTTGAAGGCCGCGGAAGAATCGCTTCGGGAAAAGGGAGAGCAGCTTAAGGTGATAGCGGCTTCTTTGATCAAGAAAGAAGAGAGCCTGAAATCAGGCGAAGAGATCAGTCGCCGGCGGGAAAGTTATCTTAACGAGAAGGAGAAGGCACTCGGCGATAAAGAGGCCCAGTTAAAATCTCTTTCGGCCACGCTGTATCAGAAAGAAGAACAGCTTAGAGAAAAGGAAGAAGAGCCTGCCCAGCCGCAGCCTCAGCGCCTCGAGCGCGCGGCAGGGGAACTACAGCTTTTGCAGGCGAGCAAAATGGCGGCGATAGGCCAGTTTGCGACCGGGGTCGCCATTGAGATAAACAGCCCCCTGGCCGCTATTTTGAACAATGTCCAGCAGTGCAGGCAGGAGATGCAGCAGAAAGCCGATATTACGCAGGAGGGAGTGAAAAGCCTGCTGGGCGTGGTCGAGGAGTCGGCGTTACGGTGTAAAAACATAGTGCAGTCTTTGTCGGGGTTTTCCCGCATCCAGCAGGAAACATTCCAGCCCGTTTCATTAAACGAGATCATCAATAGGATGGCGGCGCTGGTGGAGAACAGGCTAAGGCTGCAGAATGTGACCGTCAAAAAGCAGTTCCAGCTGAACCTGCCGAAAGTCTCAGGAGACGCGCAGCTTCTCCAACTGGCACTGTTTAACCTTATTTTCTGGGGGAAATGGTCCATTCAGAAGAAATCTTCACGAGACGGCGGCTCTATCGTGATCACCACGCTGTGTAAGCCCGAAGATACGTCGGTCTATTTGTATATGCAGGATACCGGGGCAGGGTTGACCCGGGAAAGCCTCGAGCATATTTTTGAGCCGTTTTTCGCGCCTCAAACCGCGCAAGAAGAGATAGGCCTTGAATTATCCTTTGTCCGCAATATTATAAACGACCATCGGGGAAGTATCTCGGTAGAGAGCAAAGAAGGCGAGGGTACCACTTTTATTATCAGCCTGCCTTCACTGGACGAGAATGATGAAAAAAGACAGTAGTTTCCTCTTCAGGAGCGGATTTACCATATTTTTATTCCTGCTTTCTTTTTTGTTGTTCAGCTGGCCCTTTTTGACTTCTCAGATGAGCTCAGAGTCCCTGTATTATTTTTTGTTTATCACCTGGGCCATCGTCATCATTGTCCTGACCATCATGAACAGCGGCGCGGGCCGGCATAGCGATAAAGACTAACACAGGCGAAAAACGATGTTTAATCAAGCGACGGTCATCAACACTATCCTGGTGTATGTCGCGCTGCAATTTATCCTCGCGTTATGGGTCGAACGCAGCGCTTCCTTACGAAAAAACATAATCAGCAGCCCCTGGGTCTATGCGCTTTCTTTGGGGGTCTATTGCACTGCCTGGACCTATTACGGAAGCGTGGGAAAAGCTGCCTCAAGCGGGATGCTGTTCCTTACCATTTATCTGGGGCCGACGCTTTCGATCGTCTTCTGGTGGGTTGTCCTGCGTAAGCTGGTGCGCATCAAGAATCTTTATCATACCACCAGTATCGCGGATTTTATCTCCGCCCGTTACAACAGGTCCCAGGGGCTGGCAGCCATAGCCACGGCGGTAGCCCTTATCGGCCTCCTGCCGTATATCGCGCTCCAGCTGAAAGCGATCTTTTCCACCTTCCAGATCATTTCAAGCGCAGGCTCGGTAAATCCTTATATTCCCGTCAACGCGATGATAGTTGCTATAATGGTCATATTCAGCATTCTCTTGGGTATCAGGCACCTCGACCCTACAGAGCGCCATCCGGGTATGATCGCGGTGCTCGCGGTGCAGTGCGTGGTCAAGCTTGTCGCGTTCCTGGCGGTAGGGATATTCGTGGTCTTCTTTTTGTTCCACGGCTTCGGTGATATCTTCGCGCGCCTTCCTAAAGGCGGCTTTCTTTCGGCTACGGTCTTTAGCGGCAATAAAGAAGCCATCCCTTATCTTACCTGGTTTACGTATCTGGTGCTGGCAATGTCGGCGATCATGTTCCTGCCCCGCCAGTTCCATGTCAGCGTGGTAGAGAATTCCAACGAAAAACACATCAGGACCGCCATGTGGTTTTTCCCTGTTTACATGTTTTTATTGAATATTTTCGTGTACCCGATCGCGATAGGAGGATTGAGGCTGGGCCATTCGGTCCAGGAAGCCGATAATTTTGTGTTGAGCCTTCCGCTTCAATACGGTTCCCAGTGGCTGGGGCTGTTTGCCTTCCTGGGAGGGCTTTCCGCTGCCATGGGGATGATCATGATCGCCGCAGTGACTATCTCCACGATGGCCGTGAACCACCTGATGCTTCCGTTGGTAGGCGAATCCAGGGCCTCAAGCAGCATAAGGAGGCACCTTTTGCAATTCCGCTGGCTTGCGGTCACGGTCGTGATCATAAGCGGGTACTGGTTTGCGGAAAAAGTAGGCGGCTCTTATACCCTGGTTAACATCGGGATGATCTCGTTTGCCGCGGTGCTGCAGTTCGCGCCGGTCATCCTGGGAGGCATATTTTGGAAGGGCGGAAACAGAAAAGGCGCCATATTGGGGCTAGGCTCGGGCTTTTTTGTATGGGCGTATACCATATTGATCCCCTCTTTTGTAAGAAGCGGCTGGCTGCCGGATACGCTCCTGACAAAAGGCCCGTGGGGCCTGGGTTTTTTAAGCCCTGTGCACCTGTTTGGGATCTCGCGACTTGACAGCTTGTCGCACGGTGTCCTCTGGTCCATGATCTTTAACGCGGGACTGTATATTTTAGGATCGCTTTATTTCAAACAGGAAGATGAAGAAAGAAGGATCGCGGAAGATTTCGTGGATATACTGTCCGCGGGGTCAGCGGTTGCCGGTAAGGCTAAAGACGTGCCTCACATCGACCTGGCGGAAAAGAAAGTGATCGTAGCCGAGCTTCTGGGGCGCTATTTTCCTCCCGAGGAAGCGCTCAATGTAACCGAAAAGTGCCTTTTTGAGACCGAGTTAAACGACAAAGAAACGATCTCTATCCTTGAGCTAGCGGAATTAAACACCGTAGTGGAAAAATACCTCACCGGCAGCATCGGCGCGCCTGAAGCCCATAAGGTCCTGAAACAGAGCTCGATCTTTTCCGCTGATGAGGCGCAGGAACTGCAGAAGGCATACGCCGACATCATCGCGAACCTCAAATTAGCGCCTGAAGACTTAAAAGCAAAGATCGATTATTACCAGGAAAGAGAAGTGTTGATCACCAGCCACGCCCAGGAATTGGAAGGTAAGATCAGGGAGCTTGAGGAAAATATCTTTCAGCGTAAGCGGGCAGAGGAGGCTTTAAAAGTCATCCAGAACGAACTGGAGAGGCGCGTCGAAGAGCGGACCGTGGACCTGGTCAAGGCGAACGAAGCCCTGCGCGTTGAGATAACCGAGCGCAAGCGCGCGGAGGGATCCGTTAAAGAAGAAAAGAACAAGGCGCAAAGCTACTTTGATATCGCCGCGGTAATCATGATCGTCATGAACGTGGATGAGACCGTAGGGCTCATCAATGAAAAAGGAAGGCAGGTGCTTGGTTACGGCGAGGAAGAGATCAAGGGAAAGAACTGGTTTGATAATTTCATCCCCGGCGCTGAGAGGGAGCAGGTAAGGTCGTTTTTCAGGGAATCCGTAAGAACAGGCGATATCGACGATTATCACGAGAACGCTGTTCTTGCCAAGGGCGGCGAAGTCAAGCTGGTAGGCTGGCATAACACCGTGCTTAGGGACAGCCAGGGCAGGGTCGTCTCGATCATGAGCTCCGGTGAAGATATAACCGAGCGTAAGCGCGCTGAAAGCGAGCTCAAGGCCGCGTATGAACAGCTTAAGCAGACGCAGTCTCAGCTCCTGCAGTCAAGTAAAATGGCCGCGATCGGCCAGCTGGCAAGCGGCGTCGCGCATGAGATCAATAACCCGCTTACCGGGGTCTTGAACAACGTGCAATTGATCAAGATGGAGATGCAAGACGGGAAGCTTAGCCCCGAGGAATTTGGCGACCTGCTGGCCGTAGTGGAAGAGTCGGCGCTTCGCTGTAAGAACATCATCCGTTCACTGCTCGATTTTTCCCGCACTTCCGCGGGGCTGTTCCAGCTTATTTCCGTCAACGACGTGATACACAAGGTAGTCACGCTTATAGCGTATGAAATGAAATTGCAGAACGTCAATATAGTATCCGAGCTCGCGCCGGATCTGCCGCAGATAATGGGAGACCTGCAGCTTATCCAGCAGGTTATCTTTAATCTCCTGTCCAACGCCAAGTGGGCGATACAGAAGAAATCAGGCAAGGGCGGAGGGGCTATTACCATACGCACGAGTTTTAGCCTCCAGGATAATTCCGTGCGCATCGAGATCTCGGATACGGGTATCGGCATTTCCGCAAAGAACCTCGAGCATATATTCGAGCCGTTCTTTACCACCAAACCGGTGGGCGAGGGCACGGGCCTGGGCCTTGCGTTCGTGTACAATATCATAAAAGACCATAAGGGCACCATTGAATTAAAAAGCGTTGAAGGGGAAGGGACGACCTTCATCTTGGGGATACCGTCGTTGATGAAATTGACCTGAAAGATTTGCGCTGTTTTGGCGCGGGAGGAGTGAAATGTCCGACACAAAGAGGATCTTTATCGCCGACGATGATGTGGTGGCGGTGACCAGCCTGAAAAAACTGCTGGTTGCCTCCGGTTTTGAAGTGGAATTGGCGCTGGACGGCAAGGACATATTAGCAAAGATAAAAACCTTTAAGCCCCGCATAATACTGCTGGACATGCTTATGCCCAATACAGGGGGGCTTGAGATATGCGAGATGCTGAACAATGACCCGGAAACGCAAGGCATCCCCATCATGATCATTTCCGGCCTTTCGGGTTATACGGATATCAAGAAAGCGTTCAAGCTCGGGATCATAGGTTATATCACCAAGCCCTATGATTTTACGAAACTGTTGCAGGAGGTCAATAAGGCGATCGCGTATAAGGAAGGGATGGCCCCTTAAAAAAAGAGGGGCGTCCAAAGGGAGCAATGCCATGGATGATAAAGCCGGCGCACGCATTTTAATAGTAGACGACGAAAAGGTGGTGAGAGATTTCCTGCTTCGTTTCCTGTCCAAATACGCCAAGGAGGTAGCGGCCGTTGAGAACGCTTCGCAGGCCCTGGCGAGCGCAAAACAGTCGAGTTTTGACATCGTGTTCCTGGATATCAGGCTGCCGGAGAAAGACGGGATCGAGCTGCTGGGGGAGCTGAAACAGGCGCTTCCGCACGCCAGATATATAATGATGACCGGTTACGCGGTGGACGACCTGCTGGAAAAGGCGAAACAACAGGGTATCTACGCTTCCATACGGAAGCCTTTCGATATAGACCAGGTGCTCGGCCTTATCCAGAACTCGCGCGAAACAGACAAGAAGAACATCTTGAGCCTCCTGGTGGTCGATGATGATAAGAGCGTGCTGGATTTCTTCAAGAGGCTGTTTGGCGACGCCGGCAAATACCGGGTCCTGGCGCTGGAAAAGGGAAGCGACGCCCTTGATGCGATAGCCAGGCAGGATTTTGACCTGGCTTTCCTGGATGTGGTGCTGCAGGATATGAGCGGGGTGCAGCTTTACCTGAAGATGATAGAAACGAAACCAAATTTAGACGTGATATTGATCACCGGGTACACGGACAGGATGAGGGTCATGGAAGAATTGAATATCAAGAACTGCCTGACCAAGCCGTTTGAAATAGACAAAATCATGGCCGAGATCGAGCGGGTGAAACGCGCCAAGGGCATATGAGCGCATAAGGAGGAAAATCATGGAATCCGGGTCCATACAACAGACAAACAAGATCCTGATAATCGACGACGATAAGAGCGTGAGGGATTTCCTTGAGCTGTTCCTGAAAAAGAAAGGCTGCGCAAACGTCTGGTCCGCCGGCAGCGGCTCGGAAGGGCTTGCCATTATCGAAAAAGAAGACATACAATTGGTGCTTCTGGACATAAAATTGCCCGACGCAGACGGGGTAGAGGTATTGCGCAGGATCAAGCAGGTAAAGCCGGCAACGGGCGTGATCATGATCACGGGATTCCCGGATCAGGATAAGGCAAAGCTTGCGATGAAAGAAGGCGCCTATGATTTTATCGTCAAGCCGTTTGACCTGCAGTATCTTGAGTTAAGCGTGCTTACTAAGATCATTTTGATGGCATAATGCGGGTCTTAAACAGTATAGCGAAAGCAGGCGTATCGTGCGTCTGCGCGGTCTTTATTTCAAGTTGCGCGACATCGTTCGCCCAGGAGTGGCAGGAGGTAAAGAGCGAACACTTCCGGGTATTCTTCCTGAAAGATAAGGAATTTATCGATAAGCTGCTCTACGATGCGGAAGAGTATTACCGTAAGATCGCCTCGGACTTAGGGTATCCCCGTTATTCTGAATTCTGGACCTGGGAGAAAAGGGCGAAGATCTATATATATCCCGATCACGCCACTTTTGTGCGCGCGAGCGGACAGCCCCAATGGTCTCAGGGCATGGCGGATTATGGGAAAAAAACGATACTCGGTTTTTCCTTAAGCGATGAGTTCCTTGATTCCGTGCTGCCGCATGAAATGGCGCACTTGATCTTCAGGGATTTTGTAGGATTTAAGGGCGAGGTGCCCCTGTGGCTCGATGAAGGCGTGGCCCAGTGGGAAGAGGTCAAAAAAAGGGATGCGGCAAAACAAGTCATGAAGAGGCTGTATGAGCAGGACGCGTTGCTGTCTATCCAGGACATGACCAGGCTTGACGTGAGGAACATCACGCAACAAGACAGGCTTATTATCCGCTCCACCTTGACCAAGACCGGGGAAAAGGGAGTGCTTTTTTTAAGCAGCGAAGGCCTGGTGAACACCTTTTACGCGCAGGCAGCGAGCCTGGTGGGCTTCCTGATAACCAAATACGGTTCGCTTGATTTCGCCCATTTTTGCCGCGAGCTCAGGGACGGTAAAAAGCTGGAAGAAGCGCTTGCCGCGGCATACCCTGCCCATATCCGATCGCTTGATGATTTCGAAAAAGAGTGGAGGCGTTCGATAGCCGAAGGACAGTAGCGGGCCGGGAGCAACAATCATAAGGAGGTATAGATGCGTACCGTGCGATTGAAAGGCTTTACCTTGATAGAATTGATGCTTGTCGTGATCATCATCGGGGCGCTGGTAGCGATGGTAATGCCCAGGCTTACCGGCCGCGGCGAGCAGGCGCGCGTCGCCGCTTCCCGCGCAGACATACAGGCGAACATCGCGACCGCATTAAAGCTTTACGAGCTGGATAACGGAGGCTTTCCTTCCACAGAAGAAGGCTTAAACGCGCTTCTGGCCAAGTCTTCTTCCGCCACAAACTGGAACGGGCCGTATCTGGAGAAAAAGCCCCTTGACCCCTGGGGCAGGGAGTATAAATATAAATCGCCGGGAGACCACCGTTCCGATTACGACCTCTATTCGCTGGGCAAGGACGGGGTAGAAAGTCAGGATGACATCAAGAACTGGGAATAAAGCATTTACCCTGGTTGAAATAATGGCGACGACCGCGGTGCTTTCGCTGGGGATCGTATTCCTTTACGAGGCGTTCTTTAAGTCCCTTGACGCCTATAATTATTACCGCAGCTTCCTTGAGGTCGCGGCGTGGGCCGATGAAAAAATATGGCTTACGCAGGACGCGCTCAGGTTATCGGGCGGCCGCGCCGACATAGACAGGTCGGGCGAGCTCAATACGCAAGGAAAGGCTTTCCGCTGGAATGTTTCTTACGGCTTACTCGACAGTTCGCCTGACTCAGGGCTGTATAAGATAGACCTGGCTCTTTCCTGGAAAGAAGGCAGGAGGCAGCGGGAGTTAACGAGAGCGGCCTATGCGTTGTATGAAGAGAAAAAATAGAGTAAGCGGATTCACGCTTGTGGAGGTCCTCATCGTAACGATCATGCTTTCCGTGGTTTCGCTTGCGATATATTCGACCTTCGCCAACGGCATTAAAATATGGCAAAGGGTAAACGCGGTTTCGCCCGATGAGGACCTTGATGTTTTTTGCGAGAAATTAGCCTCCGACATAAGGAACGCGTTTTTGTTCAAAGAGATACGTTTTACGGGCAAGCCCGATACGCTGCAGCTGGCTACCTTCGTGCAGAGCGCGCGCCTCTCAAATAAGGCTCCGGGAGAGGTGATATACGCATTCGACCAAAAGCTTGAAGCGGTCAGCAGGGAAGCGAAGGACTACAGCGGCGTGTATAACAATGAAAGGGGCGTTTCTTCGACGCCGTTAAAAGGGGTGCGGTCGGCCGTCTTTTCCTATTACGCCTATGACCCGAAAGAAAAGGAATACTTCTGGCAGGACGAATGGGCGCAGGAAGGCTTGCCGCTGGCGGTAAGGGTCGCGCTCCAACGCGAAGGAAGCGATACAGAGAGCGCCGTGGTAAGGACCTTTGGCATCCCGGTGAGCGCCATCGACCGGCAGGAGGCGCAACAATAATATGGTTTCCCGTAAAGCAAGCATACTGATCATCGCCCTATGGTCGCTTTGCCTCTTGAGCATGTTCGCGGTGTATCTGGGCTATACGACGAGGCAGAAGATGACCCTCGTCAAGCGCCTCGATGAGAGGAGCCAGCTGCACTACGCCGCCGAGGCAGGCGTCGAGCAATCGATCATCCTGCTTAAGAAGGATGCCCCAAAGGGCTACGATTCCTTAAAAGACGTCTGGAGCGATAATAGTTCGGTATTCCAGGATGTGGATATCGGCAGGGCCATCTACGACGTCGCGTATGGTTATCTTGAATGGGAGTCCGGTTCCGAAAATACCAGGTACGGCCTTACAGACGAAGAGCGCAAGATAAACATAAACAAGGCGCGCGGGGCCATGTTAGAAAGGCTTTTTAGCGCCGTGCTGGGAGCGGACCAGACGCAGGCCCTGGACCTGGCAGCCTCCGTCATCGACTGGCGCGATAAGGACAGCGAGCTTTTCTCGCCGCTGGCCGGCGCCGAAGATTCCTATTACCGCAATACCCATTCGCCGTACGAGGCAAAGGACGCGGACTTCGAGGTGTTAGAGGAGCTGCTTCTGGTCAAGGGCATCGATAAAGATATATTCGAAAAAATAAAAAATTATGTTACTATATATGGTAACGGGAAAGTCAATATAAATACCGCTTCGGAGCCGGCGCTCTTTGCCGCAGGCGTAAGCGAACGGCTCATCGATAAGATCATGGTCTTTCGCCGCGGGGCGGACGGGCTGGAGGCAACCGATGACGACGGGGCGTTCCCCTCGGTAAACGATATAGTCCCGCTTTTGAGCCAATCAAGCGACTTGAGCGAATCGGACGTGGCCGAGCTAAGCGGCGTGGCCCAGGAGAGCCTGGCTGTCTCCTCGGAAAATTTCATGATCAGGAGCATCGCGCGGCTGCCTCGCGGGAACGCTACTCTTACGGTAACCTGCGTGGCCGACAAGAAAGGCAGGATCCTGTACTGGAATGAACGCTAAAATAAGCCTCAAGAATATAAACCCGTTTCGCAATATCGGCGGCCAGGAGTTCATCGCCATCGATGTAAGCTCATCCGCCGTGAAGATCGCCCACCTCAAGGTGAGCGCCGCCGGCAAGAAAGAGGTAGCCAACCTCATCACTTTGCAGACGCAAGGCCTCGCGGAAGCGGAAGCGGCCAAGGCCATCGCGAGCGCGCTCGCGGCGCTCAAGATAAAGACCACGAAGATAATCGATGTGATACCCTCGCATCTGGTCATCACGAAGAATATAGAGCTGCCCACCGTCAATCCCCAGGAGATAAGGGAGATAGTAAACCTGCAGGCAGGCCGGCACACGCCTTATTCGCGGGAAGAGATAATCGTAGACTATATCAACATCGGCACGTACAAGCGCAATTACTCCAAAGTGCTTCTGGTGATCGTATCCCGCAGCGCGGTGAAAAAACATTCCGAGCTCCTGGCCGCGGCCGGGTTAAAGATGCACAAGGCCTTATTCGCGCCCGAGGGTATCGCCCGTTTCACCGCAAAGTCGCTGCGGCTTGAGAACTTCGATTCCACGCTGGGGCTTTTGTATATAGGCGACAGCGCGACTGATTTCAGCATCGTCCTTAAAGGGAAAGTGGTATTTGTCCGCTCTATCCCCATCGGCACGCAGCATTTGACCAGGGAGAAGGCGAAATACCAGACGAAGTATATCGAGGAACTCAAAAAATCGCTCGAGGCGTACCAGGGAGAGAACGTCGAGGGCAATCCCCAGCAGCTTATCCTGCTGGGCGCCGCCGAAGGCCAGGCGGACCTGGTCGCCATGCTCAACGAGGCGTTCCATCTGCCCGTGAGGGAAGCCTCTTACCTGAAGAACATCGTATTTTCCGAAACCGCCTCCAGGGCCGTCCTCGGGCAGGAAGGGCACTCGTTTCTGGGCGTGATCGCGCCCGCGATATTCCAGGAAGAAGCCTCGGTTGACCTCGTCCCGGAAGAAATAAAGGCAAGGAGGAACCTGGAAGAAAGGGCGAAGGTCCTGTTTAAAACCGGCCTCCTCGCGCTGGCTACCTGCGTTGCGCTGTTCAGCATCTTCATGAGCAAGATATATTTCGAGAGCGCGTATTTAAAGAAGATAGAGGCGAGGTTGCAGGGGTTGGACCCGGAAGCAAAAAAAGTAGAGCGCGATCTTTCGAAGAATAACCTGATAAGGAATTACCTGTTGAACCGCGGTTATTCGCTGGAGGTGCTCACGGAGCTTTATCAGGTAACGCCTTTAGAGATAGGCCTTGACGACATCAGGTTCGACGCGCAGGGAAAATTTTCCGTAAAAGGGACCGCGGAATCGATGTCGGCGGTATTCACCTTTGTGGACAGCCTGGAAAAATCAAAATATTTCAGGGAGGTCAAGACCAAATATACCACGAAAAGGAAAGAAGGCAAGAAAGACGTTACCGATTTCGAGATTAACTGCCTGCTGGAAAGGGGGCGCAGCTGATGAAGCAGTTCAGCCTTGAGCCGCTGGTCAAATTCCTGTCGCGTTTATCCGGGCGGGAGAAGTATATACTGTACGCCGCGGTCAGTTTTGTATCGCTTACGCTCGTAGACAGGCTCATCGTGGTCCCGATCTCGCAAAAATTACGCACGCTGAAAAGTCAGATCGAAAAGACCGAACAACGCGTCAGAGAAGACCTGCATGTCCTCGCCCAGAAAGACGCGATAGAAAAAGACAAAGCAAAAAACGCGGCGTTCCTCATCGGCGGAAAATCGGAAGAGGAGCAGATAACCTCGATCTTGAAAGAGATCGAGATCCTGGCGAGCGCGAGTTCCGTGTATCTTATCGATATGAAACCGGCGGGCAGCAAGGCGGTCGCCTCCTCAACCAAATATATGGTGAATGTCAACTGCGAGGCCGAGATGTCAAAGATCGTCGATTTTATGTACAGCCTGGAGAATTCAAGCAAGCTTTTAACGATAGAGAGGTTCCAGGTCAATCCCAAATCGAGGGATTCCTCAACCGCAAAATGCAGCATCACTATCGCCAAGATCATCTTTCTCTAACGTTCCCGCCTCATCCCGCGGGCGCCTCCCCATAAGCCCTTGCGCATAAATAAAAAAAGCAAAAAAGAGTTTGACAAAATCGAGATTCTATTGTATACTTCTTACTCTACTTAATTTCTAGCATAGCCTTTCCGTAAACTTATTATTACATAGAGGCTAGTCAAGAAAATAAAGAATTTAAGTTAAATTCTTTAAAAGGGTTTTTTTTACCTTTTTAATCCAGCTGGTGCAGGGCGATGCCGGCGTAGATTGATGCTGGAGTAGCTCAGTCGGCAGAGCACGTCCTTGGTAAGGACGGGGTCACGGGTTCGATTCCCGTCTCCAGCTTTGGCCAAAAAGATTTAAAACGAAAAATGCGCGAGATCATCACTTTAGAATGCACGGTCTGCAAGAACCGCAATTACACGACGACCAAGAACAAGAAAAAACACCAGGACAAGCTGGAAATCAAAAAGTTCTGCAAGTGCTGCCGTACACATACCGCGCACAAAGAAATAAAATAGCAGCGGGATCTAGGAGCGTCGGTTAATGGCAAACCAACGGTCTCCAAAACCGTGACTGCAGGTTCGACTCCTGCCGCTCCTGAGTTACACAGGAGCAGGATTCAAAAAGACCGGGATGTATGAATATTTTCTCAAAGCCAGCTAATTTCTTAAGAGAGGTAAAGGTAGAATTGACCAAGGTGTCCTGGTCCAGCCGCCAGGAATTGATGGGCTCTACTGTCGTGGTGATCAGCATCACTTCGCTTCTCGCGGCGTTTATCGGCATTATTGACCTTCTGCTTTCCAAGGGGCTAAGCACTATATTTAGGTAAGGAGATCGTACAAGGTGAAACAGTGGTACGTGGTTCATACGCAGACCGGCCTGGAAGATAAAGTCAAAATGATTCTTGAGTCAAAGATCCCCGTATTAGGGTTGCAGGAATTGATCAACAAGGTCATTATTCCCACCGAACAGATCTCCGAAGTGCGCGCGGGCAAGAAAAGGATCTCCCAGAGAAGGTTTTTCCCGGGCTACCTGCTTGTCGAGATGGAGCTTGAAGACAGGACGTATTCGTTTATCAAGGCCATCCCGGGAGTGACCGGGTTTATAGGTTCCGGCAAAAAACCCATGCCTCTGCCGCAGAAAGAGATCACCGATATCCTGAAAAGGACCGAAGAGACCAAGGTAAAACCAAGCCCCAAGATCATATTCGAGAAGGGCGAGCAGGTGAGGGTCAAAGAAGGCCCGTTCATGAATTTTAACGGCACGATAGACGATATTCATCCTGAAAAAGGAAGATTGAAGGTCAGCATCTCCATCTTCGGCAGGTCTACGCCGGTCGAGCTGGAATACTGGCAGGTCGAGAAGGTATAGCGATGGCTAAAAAAATAAACGCGCAGATCAAATTACACGTTCCCGCCGGCCAGGCGAATCCCGCGCCGCCGGTAGGGCCGGCATTGGGCCAGCACGGCGTGAATATCATGCAGTTTTGCAAGCAATTCAACGATCAGACAAAAGGCAAAGGCGACGGCCTTATCCTGCCGGTGGTCATCTCGGTATACGAGGACAGGACCTTCAGTTTTATCATCAAGAGCCCGCCTTCCTCGGTGCTCTTGAAGCGTTCGGCGAACCTGGCGAAGGCCTCAGGCATAAGCGGCAAGGAAATCATAGGCAAAGTTACCAGGAAGCAGGTGGAGGAGATCGCAAAACTCAAGATCAAAGACCTCAATACTTCCGATATGGAGCAGGCGGTCAAATCTATCGAGGGCACCGCGCGCAGTATGGGCATTATTGTCGAAGGTTAGCGGACTATGAAAAAACACAGCAAGCGTTACAAGGTTTCCGAAGGGCAGTGCGATAAGGACACAGTATACGCCTTAAAAGACGCCGTCGGCCTGCTTAAGAAGATGCAGCCTCCCAAATTCGATCCTTCCGTCGACCTGCACTTTAACCTGAACGTCGACCCCAAGAAATCGGACCAGATGGTGCGCGGGACGGTAGTGCTTCCCCACGGTACCGGCAAGAAGGTCAGGGTCGCGGTGTTCTGCAAGGGAGAGCACGAGAAGGCCGCCAGGGAAGCCCAGGCGGATTTCGTCGGGGCGAATGACCTCATCGAGAAGGTGGGAGGCGGGTTCCTGGATTTCGATTGCGTGATCGCGACTCCCGACATGATGAAAGACTTAAGCCGTTTAGGCAAGATCCTGGGGCCGCGCGGGCTCATGCCGAGCCCCAAGACCGGGACCGTCACCAACGATATCAAAAAAGCCATAGAGGATGTGAAAAAAGGCAAGGTAGAATTCAGGGTGGACAAGCAGGGCGGCATACACCTGGCGGTAGGCAAGGTTTCATTCGAGGAAGACAAGTTGTTTGAAAACGCCTCCTGCGTGATCAACGCGGTAAACGAATCCAGGCCGTCATCGGTGAAGGGCAAATTCGTGACCTCATTGGCTATTTCTTCTTCCATGAACCCCGGGCTTCGGCTTGAATTCTAAAGATACCCTATGAAAAAACTCGGACTTTTAGTCAAGGAAATATCGGGTAACAGGATAAAGGATGAGCTTAAGGGCTCCGGCAGCGTCTTCGTCATACGGTATTCAGGCATCTCAAGCCCGGATTTAAGCGCGCTGAGGCAGTCTTTAAAGACCGTCAACGCAAGCCTCTTTGTGGTGAGGAACAACGTAGCGAAACTGGCCCTTAAGGAACTGGGCCATGAGGCGTTCGGAGAAACCATCCAGGAGCCTTGCGGGTTTGTATTTGTCCGCGAAGAACCGGTAGGCGTTTCCAAGGTGCTTTGCGATTTTATAAAAGACCATGAGAAACTGAAATTGGGCGGGGGGCTTTTTAACCAGGAGCCCCTTACTGAAAATGATATCATTGCCCTCTCAAAACTGCCTTCCAAGGAAGTATTGAGGGCGCAGGTAGTAATCGCGATAAAATCCCCCATTACGGGGCTGGTGATGGCGCTGCATCAGACATTACGCAAATTCGTATATTGTCTTGATCAGATAAAGACCAAGAAAAGCGGTCAATAGGTATACGTTAATCGGCTAAAGGAGGAGTAGAAAATGGAAAGTGCAAAAGTTGAGGAATTGATCAAGTCTATCGAAGGTATGACGGTGCTGGAGCTTTCAGGGCTGGTAAAGGCGCTTGAAGAGAAATTTGACGTAAAGGCGAACATGCCCATGATGGCCGCTCCGATGGCCGGCGCCGGCGGCGCTCAGGCAGCCGCAGCGCAGGAAGAGAAGTCGACGTTTAGCGTCGTTCTGGCGAGCGCCGGTGCCAACAGGATCGCCGTGATCAAGGAAGTCAGGGCCATTACCAGCCTTGGCCTTAAAGAAGCGAAAGACCTTGTAGACGCGGCGCCGAAACCGGTAAAAGAAGGTGTTGCGAAAGAAGAAGCCGAAGAGATGAAGAAAAAGCTCGAAGCGGCAGGCGCGACGGTCGAATTAAAATAAGCGTTACAGCCACAGGTAAAAATGAAACGAAAAAATTTCGCGAAATTCAAAGAAGTGTTCGAGCTGCCGAACCTGCTGGATATACAGCTTGATTCCTATAAAGAATTCCTGCAGATGGAGGTTCCCTGGAACCAGAGAAAGTGCCTGGGCCTGCAGGAGGTCTTTGAGGATATATTCCCGATAGAAAGCCACGAACGCTCCATCAGGCTTGAATTCATAAGCTACTCTCTCGGTAAGCCTAAATACAATATCGCGGAGTCTAAAAAAAGGTCGCTCACGTACGCCGCCCCCCTGAAAGTCAAATTCAGGCTTACCACTTCAAGGGAGACCAAAGAGCAGGATGCCTATTTCGGGGAAATACCCCTGATGACGGAGACCGGCAGTTTTATCATCAACGGCGACGAGCGCGTCGTGGTCAGCCAGTTGCAGAGGTCCCCGGGCGTTTCTTTTGAAGAGGAAGAGCATCCCACCGGAAAAAAGATCTTCCACGGCCGCATCATACCGTACCGCGGCGCGTGGCTGGAGTTCAAATACGACTTATCCGAGACCATTATCGCCTACGTGGACAGGCGCAAAAACTTTCCCGCGACGCAGATCTTAAGGGTGTTAGGTTTTTCCACCGAAGAAGAGATAATCGCGGCGTTCGGCACGGAGCACCCCGAGATCAGGAATACCCTCAAGAAGGACCTCACCAGGAATAAAGAAGAAGCGTATCTTGATTTTTACCGCAAGATGAGGCCTACCGAGCCCGTCAGCAAGGATGCGGCAGAGACCTTGTTCTATAAATTGTTTTTTGACCCCAACAGGTACGACCTCTCTACGGCAGGCCGTTTCATCCTCAACAGGAAGTTAGGGATGGAAGTTTCTTTGGACAAGAGGATCCTTGATTCGGCCACCGTCATCAAGGTCATAGAGTATCTCATCAAGCTTAAAGAAGGCATCGGTAAGATCGACGATATCGACCACCTGGGCAACCGGCGCGTCAAGACAGTCGGTGAGCTGGTCCAGAACCAGGTCAGGATAGGGATGAGCCGCGTCGAGCGTTCCATACGGGAGAGGCTCGGCGTGCTCGGCGATACCGAAGGCCTCAACGTCCATTCCTTCATCAATTCAAAACTTTTCTCCATACAATTACACGATTTCTTCGCCCGCAGCCAGTTGTCCCAGTTTATGGACATGGTGAATCCCCTGGCGGAGATGACCCATAAGAGAAGGTTAAGCGCCGTCGGACCCGGCGGCCTTTCGCGCGAAAGGGCCGGATTTGAGGTCAGGGATATCCACCCGTCACATTACGGCAGGATCTGCCCTATCGAGACCCCGGAAGGCCCGAATATCGGCTTGATCTCTTCGTTGAGCACGTATGCCCGCGTCAACCATCTGGGTTTCCTGGAGACGCCCTACAGGAAAGTCGAAGACGGGCACGTGACCAAACGGGCGGATTTTCTGACCGCTGACATCGAAGAAGAAAAGATCATTGCGCAGGCGAACGCCCCCCTGGATGAAAACGGCAATTTCCAGGCGAAAGAAGTTTCCTGCCGCCATAAAGGCGATTTTCCCCAGGTGCCGCCGAAACAGGTAGAATACATGGATGTCTCGCCCAAGCAGCTTGTTTCCGTTGCGGCGTCGCTTATCCCGTTTTTGGAGCATGACGATGCCAACCGCGCGCTCATGGGTTCGAACATGCAGAGGCAGGCGGTACCGTTGATGATCACTGAACCACCCATCGTGGGCACCGGTATGGAGAAAAAAGTCGCCTACGATTCAGGGGCCGTGGTAGTCGCCGACGACGCAGGCAAGGTGACGGCGGTAGACTCAGCCTCCATTACTATAGGTAAGAAAGTATACCCGCTTAAAAAATTCCTGCGCACCAACGCCGACACCTGCCTGAACCAGAGGCCTTTAGTGAAGCTTGGCGAACACGTCGATAAGGGTCAGGTTATCGCCGACGGCATAGGCACCAAGAACGGCGAGTTGGCGCTGGGAAAGAACCTTTTGGTCGCGTTTATGACCTGGAGAGGCTACAATTTCGAGGACGCTATCCTTATCAACGAGAAGCTCGTGAAAGAAGACGTGTTCACCTCCATACACGTGAAAGAATTCGAGATGGAGGCCACGGAGACCCGCCTGGGCAACGAGGAGATCACCAGGGATATCCCTAACGTAAGCGAAGAATCATTGAAGAACCTGGACTCTACCGGCATCATCCGCATCGGAGCCGAAGTCAACCCCGGCGATATCATCGTGGGCAAGGTCACGCCCAAGACCGAATCGGAGCTTTCCCCCGAAGAGAGGCTGCTGCGCGCCATATTCGGGGAAAAAGCCTCTGACGTAAGGGATACGTCTTTGAGGGTGCCGCCCGGGGTAGAAGGCATCGTGGTGGATGTGCATGTGTTCGCGCGCAAAGAGCGGGGCAGAAGGTCGAAAGAGGGCAAGACCAAGGAGATCTCCAAGATCAGGGAGCTTAAAGCGTACTATAAGCAGGAAATCGAATTCCTTCAGAATGACAGGGTATCCCGTTTAAGCCAGCTGCTTGGCGTCGATAAATCAAAACTTGAAAGAATAGATTTCAGCGATAACGAGGAAGCGAAGATGCTCTCGGCTTCTTTCGACGAGCAATTGCAGGAACTGCTGGCCGAGCAGGAGCAGGAAATAGAGAAGGTCAGGCGCGGGGACGAATTGCCTCCCGGCGTGTTAAAGAGGGTGGTGGTCTACATCGCGACCAAGAGAAGGCTCACTACCGGCGACAAATTATCCGGCCGCCACGGGAATAAGGGTGTCGTGGCGAGGATATTGCCGGAAGAAGATATGCCGTATCTGCCTGACGGCAATCCGGTTGACATCGTGTTGAACCCTCTGGGCGTACCGTCCCGTATGAACATAGGACAGATTCTGGAAATGCACCTTGGCTGGGCTGCCAAGGCGCTTGGTTTTCAGGTGATGAGCCCGGTTTTTGACGGCGCCTCGGAGCATGAAGTAAAGGAAGCGCTGCAGAAGGCGGGGTACGCGCACGACGGCAAGACGACCATGTTCGACGGTTATACGGGGGAGCCTTTTGACCAGAAGATAGCGGTCGGCTATACCTATATGATGAAGCTTATCCATCTCGCCGACGAAAAGATACACGCCCGCTCCATTGGCCCGTATTCGCTGGTCACGCAGCAGCCCCTGGGCGGCAAGGCGCAGTTCGGAGGCCAGAGGCTCGGAGAGATGGAAGTATGGGCGTTGGAAGCCTATGGCGCGGCGTTTACGTTGCAGGAAATGCTCACCGTCAAAAGCGACGACGTATCGGGCAGGACGCGCATCTATGAAGCGATCGTCAAGGGAGAACAGCGGTTAAGCCACGGAGCTCCGGAATCGTTCAACGTGCTGGTAAAAGAATTACAGGGGTTGGGCCTGGATTTCCGCATGGAGAAGGCAAAATAATGGAAACCAATATCGTATTCGACAGTGTAACCATAAGGCTCGCTTCCACCCAGGTGATAAAGTCCTGGTCAAAGGGAGAAGTGAGAAAGGCGGAGACGATAAATTACCGCACGCTTAAGCCGGAAAAGGACGGGCTTTTCTGCGAGAAGATCTTCGGGCCGGTGCGCGACTATGAGTGTAACTGCGGAAAATATAAAGGCATAAAATTCAAAGGGATCACCTGCGACCGCTGCGGCGTCACGGTGGACCGTTCGTCGGTGAGGCGCGAGCGCATGGGGCATATCGAATTGGCCGCGCCCGTCACGCATATCTGGTTCTTCAAGGTGGTGCCCAGCCGTTTATCCGCGCTTTTGGACATGAACTTAAGGGACCTGGAAAAGATAATCTATTACGAAGAGTATGTCGTGCTTGATCCGGGGAGCGCTCCCCTGAAGAAGAAAGAGCTTCTGGCTGAAGATAAATATCAGGAAGCGCTTGAGAAATACGCGGGTAAGTTCAAGGCCGATATCGGCGCCTCCGCGGTACTGGCGCTTTTGAAAGAGCTTGACCTGGACGCCTATACCAGGAAGCTTCGTCGCGACCTGGAAAAATCAAAAGAGATACTCAATAACAGAAAGACCCTTAAGACCTTAAAGATCGTCGAAGATTTCAGGAAGTCGGGCAATAAACCCGAGTGGATGGTGCTAGAGATGCTGCCCGTGATCCCGCCGGACTTAAGGCCGCTGGTGCCCCTTGACGGAGGCAGGTTCGCCACCTCGGACTTAAACGACTTATACCGCCGCGTGATCAACCGTAATAACCGTTTAAAGAAGCTCATAGAGCTCAATGCGCCCGAGATAATCATACGAAATGAAAAACGGATGCTGCAGGAGGCGGTGGACGCGCTCCTGGATAACGGCCGTCACGGCAAGGCGGTGGTGGGGGCGAATAACCGCCCTTTAAAATCGCTTGCGGACATGCTTAAAGGCAAGCAGGGGCGTTTCAGGCAGAACCTTTTAGGCAAGCGCGTAGATTATTCCGGCCGTTCCGTCATTGTGGTAGGGCCTGACTTGAAGCTCCATGAATGCGGCCTTCCTAAACAGATGGCCCTTGAGCTGTTTGAGCCGTTTATCATCAAGAAATTGAAAGAAAAAGGTTTCGTGCATACCATAAAAGGCGCCCGGCGCATGGTTGGCCACGGAAAGATCGAGGTATGGGATATCCTGGACGAAGTCATAAAAGACCATCCCGTGCTCCTGAACCGCGCTCCCACCCTGCACCGCTTGAGCATCCAGGCGTTCCAGCCCGTGCTGACCGAAGGCAAGGCGATCAAGATACATCCTCTGGTGTGTACCGGTTTCAACGCGGATTTCGACGGTGATCAGATGGCGGTGCACGTACCCTTGTCTATAGAGGCGCAGATGGAAGCCAGGATACTGATGCTTTCCGTCAACAACATATTTTCTCCCGCGCACGGCAGGCCTATCGTAACCTCCACGCAGGACATTATCCTGGGCCTTTCCTATATGTCGAAAGAGAAGGCGAATGCCCCGGGCGAGAATAAGGTGTTCAGCAATTCAGACGAGGTTATCCTCGCCTATAACGACCGCGTAGTAGACCTGCACGCGAAGATCAAGGTGAGGATCGAGTCTTTCTTTGACCTGGATGAAAAGAAGCTTATACGTGAAAAACAGATCATCTCAACCACTCCCGGAAGGGTGATGTTCAACCTGGTATTGCCCGAAGGCTTCGGCTACGTGAACAAAGAGCTGAATAAGGCTAATGTCGGGGATATCGTTGCCGAGAGCCATAAGCGTTTTGGCCACACCCGCACCATAGAGCTGCTGGATGAGATCAAGAAGCTTGGCTTCGAGATGGCCACTCTCGGCGGGATCTCCATAGGGATAGACGACCTGGTGATCCCCAAGGCAAAGCCGGAAGTGCTGAAAGAAGCCCGGGAAGAAGTTGCGAAGGTAGATGATCAGTACCGCAAAGGCGTCATTACAGACAGGGAACGCTATAATAAGGTAATCGATATCTGGACGCACGCCACCGACAAGGTCTCCGACCTCCTGTTCAAGGAGATGCATCCTTTTAACCCCATATTCATGATGGCTGATTCAGGCGCCAGAGGCTCAAAATTGCAGGTACGCCAGTTATCGGGCATGCGCGGACTTATGGCCAAGCCATCGGGGGAGATCATCGAAAACCCTATCACCGCTAATTTCAAGGAAGGGCTTACGGTGCTGGAATACTTCCTTTCCACCCACGGCGCCAGAAAGGGCCTTGCCGATACCGCCCTTAAGACCGCCGACGCCGGCTATCTTACCAGAAGGCTTATCGACGTCGCGCAGGAGATCATCATCAACGAAGATAATTGCGGCACGCTCAACGGCATTACGGTACAGGCGATCACTGAAGGCAACGAAATGGTAGTCAGCCTTAAGGAACGCATCATTGGAAGGGTCGCTTTGGACAATATCGTGGATATCATTACGGACAAGGTCATCGTGGAACAGGGCCAGGAGATCACTGAAGAAAAAGCCGATATGGTCGAGACGCTGGGCATAGAGAAGATACGCATAAGAAGCGTGCTGACCTGCGAAGCGGAGAAGGGCGTGTGCGTCAAGTGTTACGGCAGGAACCTGGCTACGGGCAGGCTTATCGAGGTCGGCGAAGCGGTAGGGGTGGTCGCGGCGCAGAGTATCGGGGAACCCGGTACCCAGCTTACGTTAAGGACGTTCCATATCGGCGGTACCGCTTCAAGGATCGTCGAACAGTCGTTTATCAGGGCCAAGAACAAGGGCGTGCTGAAATACCATAACGTCAGGGTCGTGCCCAAGAAGAAAGAGTTCGTTGTCCTGAACAGGAACGTTTCCTTAAGCATCAACGATAAAGACGGCAGGGAGCTGGAGCGGTATCTCGTCCCCCAGGGTTCGTTTATCAATACCAAAGACGGCGGTGAAGTGGAAAAAGGGGTATCGTTCGTGCACTGGGACCCCTACACATCGCCTATCCTTACGGAAGTAACGGGGCAGGTCAAATACGAGGACCTTAAAGATGGCGCTACCGTTATACAGGAACTTAACCCGGTGACCAAGCTGACCGAGCACGTCGTGGTGGAGCATAAGCAGGAATTCCATCCGCAGATACTTATCCTCGACGAAAAAAAGGACGTGCTGGGCATTTATCCTATACCTGTGGGCGCGCATATCCTGGTGAAGGACGGCCAGTCCATAGAAGCAGGAGACCTGCTTGCCAAGATACCGAGATTATCGGTCAAGACCAGGGATATTACCGGAGGCCTCCCGCGCGTGGCGGAACTCTTTGAGGCCAGAAGGCCAAAAGACCCGGCGGTCATAAGCGAGCTTGACGGCTTCGTGGAATTCGGCCAGACCAAGAAGGGCCAGAGGCTGATCATCGTGAAGTCTCCTACGGGAATGCAGCGGGAATACGTGATCCCCCACGGCAAGCATCCCAACGTCTATAAAGGGGACAGGGTCATCGCTGGCCAGCAGCTTACCGACGGGCCTGTGGTGTTGCAGGATATATTGAGGGTCTGCGGGGACAAGGTGCTTCAGGAATACCTGGTCAACGACGTGCAGGAGGTCTACAGGCTCCAGGGGGTGCATATCAACGACAAGCATATTGAAGTGATCATCAGGCAGATGCTCAAAAAGGTGCGCATAGAAGATCCGGGAGATACCGAATTCTTGCCCCTGCAGCAGGTGGATAAATTGAAATTCCAGAAAGAAAATGCCCGCGTGATCAAGAAGGGCCAGAAACCAGCGCAGGCGACGCCGTTACTGCTGGGCATCACCAAGGCTTCGCTTACCACGGAAAGCTTCATTTCCGCGGCAAGCTTCCAGGAAACGACCAGAATGCTTACCGAAGCGGCTACCGCAGGAAAGACGGATGAATTGCTGGGCTTGAAAGAGAACGTGATCGTGGGGCATCTTATCCCCGCGGGGACGGGCTTTAGCGTTCACAGGGAGATCGAGATAGCCAAAACAGCAGCTGACAAAGAAGCAGCGTAAAGTTAAGGTAAAGGAATAAAGATATGCCCACAATAACGCAACTGATCAGGCTCGGCAGAATAACGAAAATCAAAAAAACCAAGTCTCCGGCTTTAAAAAGCTGTCCGCAGAGGCGGGGCGTCTGTATCCAGGTGCGCACGATGACCCCCAAGAAGCCGAATTCCGCCTTAAGAAAGATCGCCAGGGTACGGTTGACCACCGGCATAGAAGTCACCGCGTATATCCCGGGAGAAGGCCATAACCTCCAGGAGCATTCCATAGTCCTGGTAAGAGGCGGCCGCGTGAAAGACCTGCCCGGGGTCAGGTACCATATCGTCAGGGGAACGCTGGATACGGCAGGCGTGAACCAGCGGAAGAAATCCCGTTCCAAATACGGGGCCAAGCGGCCGAAGTAATACATAAGGAGCGTTAGCTACTCATGAGAAGAAGAAGAGTTGGAAAGCGAGAGCTTTTAGCGGACCCCAAGTTCAACAGTAAGGTGGTAGGCAAGTTTATCAATATGGTAATGATCAAGGGCCAGAAGTCGACCGCGGAACGTATCGTCTACGGCGCATTCGACATCGTCAGGGACCAGCTTAACGAGGCCGATTCCCTCAAGGTGTTCCACAAGGCAATCGATAACGCCAGGCCCCGCCTTGAAGTCAAACCCCGGCGAGTGGGGGGCGCAACGTACCAGGTCCCTATCGAAGTCCGCCAGGACCGCGGGACCTCCATAGCGCTACGCTGGATACGGGACTTCGCCAAGCAGAAGAAGGGCAAAACCATGAAGGAACGGCTTGCGGAAGAGATTATTTCAGCGTTCAAGGGCGAAGGCGCTGCAATCAAGAAGAGAGATGATACTCACAAAATGGCAGACTCCAACAAGGCGTTTGCCCACTTTAGGTGGTAATTTAGAAATGAAGAGAAACATTGAGCTGGAAAAAATCAGGAACATCGGCATTATCGCGCACATAGACGCCGGGAAGACCACTACCACCGAGCGCCTCCTTTTTTATACGGGCAGGACCTATAAGATCGGAGAGGTGGATGAGGGCACCGCGACCATGGATTGGATGGTCCAGGAGCAGGAGCGGGGCATCACTATTACGGCGGCGGCAACTACCTGTGCCTGGAACGGTTATCATATCAATGTGATAGATACGCCGGGCCACGTTGATTTCACGGTAGAGGTGGAACGGTCTTTGAAAGTCTTAGACGGCGCGGTAGTGGTATTTTGCAGCGTCGGGGGTGTCGAGCCTCAGTCAGAGACGGTGTGGCGCCAGGCTGACCGTTACAGCGTGCCGCGGATCGCCTTCATCAATAAGATGGACAGGACGGGAAGCGACTTTTTTGAGACCGTTGACCAGGTGCACAAAAAGCTGGGGGCCCACGCCGCGGCGATCCAGTTCCCGTACGGCAAGGAAGAGAATTTTAAAGGCATCATCGACATTATTGACAATAAGCTGATCGTATACAAGGATGAAGCGGGCAAGGAGCGGGAAGTGCGAGAGGTACCCGAGGAGATCAGAGAGGAAGTCGCGCTTCATTACGGGGAGCTTGTGGAAAAGCTCGCGGAGGTCAATGACCAGATATTGGAAAAATACCTTCATAAACAGGAGATCGCCGCTTCCGAGATAAAACAGGCGATACGGCAGGCAACCATTCAGAACAAATTCGTCCCCGTGCTGTGCGGATCATCGCTGCGCAACAAAGGGATTCAGTTGCTGCTTGATGCGATCTGCGAATATCTGCCTTCTCCCACTGACGTGCCTTCCATACGGGGCACAAACCCCGAAACGGGAGAGTTCGAAGAGATCGTTGCCAGCGACGACGCTCCTTTTTGCGCCCTTTGTTTTAAAGTGGCCACCGACCCTTTTGTCGGAAAGCTTAATTACGTGAGGGTATATTCGGGTACGTTAAATTCGGGCAGTTATCTCTATAACGCGTCTAAAAGAGTGAAAGAGCGCGTAACAAAGATCGTCACCATGCACGCTAACCGCCAGGAGATCGTGGAAAGCGTCTTTACCGGCGATATCGCGGCGGTAGTGGGCTTAAAAGAGACAAAGACCGGCGATACCCTGTGCACAGAGGCTAATTCTATCCTCATCGAAGCGATGAGGTTCCCCGAGCCGGTCATCCAGGAATCCATAGAACCAAAGTCAAGTATTGACCAGGAGAGGCTCGGCATGGCATTGCATAAGTTAGCCGAAGAAGACCCTTCATTCAGGGTGACGTATAACCACGAGACCGGCCAGACCGTTATTTCCGGCATGGGGCAGCTGCACCTGGAGGTTATCACCGACAGGCTCTTCAGAGAGTTTAACGTCTCGGTGCAAAGCGGCATCCCCGAGGTTGCCTACCGGGAGACGGTCACCAGGAAGGTCAGTTCTTCCGGAAAGTTCATCCAGCAGTCAGGCGGGCGCGGCCAATACGGCCATGTCGTGATAGAGTTGGAACCCCAGGAAATACCCGGAACCGGTATTTCTTTCGAGAACAAGATAAAGGGCGGCGCGATACCCATAGAATTTATCTCTTCCGTGAAACAGGGGATTTTCGAAACCGGCAAAAGCGGAGTACTCGCCAGCTACCCGGTAACCGATGTCAAGGTCACGCTGGTAGACGGCTCCTACCATGATGTAGATTCCTCCGAGCTCGCATTCAAAATGGCGGCGGGGATCGCGCTTAACGACGGGCTCAGGAAAGCCGGCCCCGTCCTGCTTGAGCCTATCATGGATATGGAGATAACCGTTCCGGAAGAATACATGGGCGCGGTGATCGGCGATTTGAGTTCCCGGCGCGCAAAAATAGTCTCGATAGCGCCGAGGGCGAATGTCCGGGCTATCAGGGTCGATATCCCCCTGGCGGAGATATTCAATTACGCAACCATTTTACGGTCCCTGACCCAGGGACGCGCATCCTATACAATGGAGCCTTCCTATTACCAGGAAGTGCCTTTATATATATCGGAAAAGATTATCGCGGGTTTTACCTCTGTAGGTTCAAAAAAAGCCGGATAACATTGGAGGTGGGATAATGGCTAAAGAAAAGTTCGTCAGGACAAAACCGCACGTTAACATAGGCACCATAGGCCATATCGATCACGGAAAGACCACGCTTACTGCCGCCATTACTGCCGTCTTAGCCAAGTTGGGTAAGGCGACCGCTCGCGAGTATGCCGATATCGCCAAGGGCGGCACGGTAAGGGACGATTCAAAGATCGTCACTATTTCCGTTTCGCACGTAGAATACGAAAGCGACACGCGCCACTACGCACATATAGATTGCCCGGGCCACGCGGATTATATCAAGAACATGATCACGGGTGCCGCGCAGATGGACGGCGCAATCCTCGTCGTTTCGGCCGCCGACGGTCCGATGCCACAGACCCGCGAGCATATCCTGCTTGCGCGCCAGGTAAACGTTCCTTCGATGGTCGTGTTCCTGAATAAAGTCGACCTGGTCACCGACACAGAGCTCCTGGACCTCGTCGAGATGGAAGTCAGGGACCTTTTGAACAAATACGGCTATCCCGGCGATAAAACGCCGATCATAAGGGGCAGCGCTTCAAAAGCGCTTGTCTCAAAAGATCCGAACTCGCCCGACTGTAAGCCCATCCTTGACCTGGTGCAGGCCTGCGACGATTTCATTCCCATACCCATGAGGGACCTCGATAAACCCCTGCTGATGGCGGTAGAAGACGTATTCAGCATCGAAGGAAGAGGCACCGTGGGCACGGGCAGGATCGAGCGCGGTAAAGTCAAATTGAACGAAGAAGTAGAATTGGTCGGTTTAAGGCCGGAAGCCAAAAAGACGGTAGTCACCGGGATAGAAATGTTCAGGAAGCTGCTGGATGAAGGCCAGGCGGGGGACAACGTGGGCTTGCTGTTAAGAGGCGTTGATAAGGACACCATAGAGCGCGGGATGGTCATCGCCGCTCCGAAGTCGATCAACCCTCATACGAAGTTCAAGGCCCAGGTATACATCCTGACCAAGGAAGAAGGCGGAAGGCATACGCCGTTCTTCGCGGGTTACAGGCCGCAGTTCTATTTCCGTACTACCGACGTCACCGGCTCGGTGAAGCTTCCTCAGGGCGCCGAAATGGTCATGCCCGGGGATAACGTCAACCTGGAAATCGAACTCATCACGCCTATTGCCATGGAAAAAGAATCGCGTTTCGC
>JBFZAN010000063.1:0-17651 GCA_041309005.1 Candidatus Omnitrophota bacterium | reverse complement strand
TGTTCAAGAAGCTGACCGGCACGCAATTCGAAGTGATATTGCACGCGCTCGAAGAAAAGGTCGGGATCAATACCCTTTCTTCTCCGAGGATCCTTACTCTGGATAACCAGGAAGCCGCTATCCTGGTGGGATTCCATACCCCTATCTTGAGTTCTGAAATAACCGCCGGCACTTCTACCACCGGCCCGACGCAGATACAGACGCTTGACTATTACCAGGAAATCGGCATCAGGCTCAACGTGGTTCCCCAGGTAAACGATGAGGGGTATATCAATATGATCATACATCCCAGCGTTACTTCTTCTTCTTCGAGTGTCACCGCCACTTCGGTCGCAGGCACCGCCCCCAACGCGATCTCAAGCACTATCGCTTATCCTATCATCGATGTGCGCGAAACCCAGACGCAGGTACTGATGAAAGACGGGGAGACGATCGTCATCGGAGGGCTGCTTAAAGACGTGAAGCGCAAGGGCACTACCGGCGTCCCGTTCTTAAGCAGTATTCCCTTTATCGGGAAAGCGTTCACCAGGGAGACCATTGACAACGAAAAAGTCGACCTGCTTATATTTATTTCCGCCCGTATCGTAAAAGACGATGAATTCAGCCCCGAAGAGATCGCGCGGCTGCAGCAGAGCTTAAGCCCGGAAAAAAAAGAGGCTGCTCCGGAAAAGGCCGCGAAAGACAAGGCCGAGAAGAAAAGTAAAAAGGTAAAAGCGCCTAAGAAATAAAGAAGAGAATAAAGGGACGCCTTTAAGACGACAAGGACACCCTTTTTAGATCATATTGAAGAGGGTGTCCTTTTTTTGTATTTGCTTTCAGGATAATTATGGCTATAATATATATGTTGTTTTTTAAAGGGAAGCGCAGGGGTGTATAAAGTCTATTTCTCGTTTTCAAAAAAAGGCGCAATGAAATACATATCGCATCTTGACCTTATGCGTTTATTCATGCGCGCCTTTCGCCGCGCGGGCCTTCCCCTCAAGATGACAGAAGGGTTTAACCCGCATCCCAAGTTGAGCATCAAAAGGGCGCTGAAGCTCGGTTTAGAAAGCGACCATGAAGAAGCGGCAATTACGCTTAAGAACCCCGTAGTACTCGAAGATTTCAGACAGAAGGCGCAAGCCCAGCTGCCTCAAGGCATAGAGATTACCAACGTAAGCTTGTTACCGCCGGAACTGTATGCACACCAGCCCGGTCCCGGGGCGTAACACAATAACAGGAAAGATCAAATGGCAAAAGAAATACTTATAAACGTCGAACCGCAGGAGAAGCGAGTGGCTGTCGTCAAAGACGGCGTGCTTGAAGAGTTTTATATCGAAAGGCCGCAGGACAAAACCATCGTAAGCAACATCTATAAAGGCAAGATCGAGGCGGTGATCCAGTCGATAAACGGCGCATTCGTCGATATAGGCCTGCCCAAAAAAGGCTTTCTGTATCTTTCGGAGATAGAGGAGGCTTTCGAAGCGTCCGAGTCCCATGTCCCCGGCGCCCATCAGAAAGAGGCAAGGGGGAGGAAATCGGCCGCGCAGGAAGTAAAAAAAGGCCAGGAGGTCCTGGTGCAGGTGGTAAAAGAGTCGTTTGGCACCAAGGGGCCGCGCCTTTCCTGCCACACCGGCATCGCCGGGAGGTACCTTGTGCTCATGCCGCAGGACCACCAGATAGGGGTATCCAAAAGGATAGAGGACGAAGAAGAAAGAAAAAGGCTCAAATCGATCCTCTTAGAACTGAAACTCCCCAAAAACCTGGGGTTTATCGTCAGGACCGTGGCGTTCGGAAAATCAAAGCAGGAATTATTCAGGGATGTGCGTTTTTTGACGAAATTGTGGTCGAGGCTTGAGAAAATATGCAACAAGAGGCCGGCGCCTTCGCTTATTTACGAGGAATACGACCTTGTGCTGAGAGTTATCCGCGATTCTTTTACCGAAGAAGTGGAAAAGATCATCGTTGATTCCAAGTCGGAATTTTACCGGTTGCAACGTTTTGCCCGTGTGTTTACCGGCCACCTCGCGCGACGCCTTGAATTCTACCGGGGTGATAACCTTTTTGAGGAAAAGAACATCGAAAAACAGATCAGCAGGACCTTTGAAACCAAGGTGTACCTGAAGTCCAAGGCCTCCATCATCATCGAGCCGACGGAAGGCCTGGTGGTCATCGATGTCAACAGCGGCGGTTTCAGGGAAAAGATACGGCAGGAAGAAGCCGCGTTTAAAATAAATTGCGAAGCGGCCATAGAGGTCGCCCGCCAGCTGGTGCTTCGGGATTTAGGCGGGATCATCGTGATAGATTTCATCGATATGGAAAAAGAAAACCATCGCAGGGAAGTCCTGAACGTGCTCAGGGCCGAATTAAACAAAGACCGGGCTAAATACGACGTGTTGGGGATCTCCAAGTTCGGCGTAGTAGAAATGACCAGGGAAAGGATCCATAACACGGTACAGAGCCTTTCCTATCAGCTTTGTCCCTATTGTTCAGGGAGAGGGAAAATTAAGTCCGCGGTGACCGTTTCCATCGATGTGCTCAAAGAGTTAAAAAAATACCTCAAGGGCAAGGCCTTAAAGCAGGTGGATATCTCTTTGAACCCGGTGGTGATAGAGGAGCTGTTGAAAAACAGGGAACACGTGCAGTTCATCGAACGTAAGTTCAGGATAAAAGTCAACCTTGTCCCGAACGCCACGCTGCATATAGAAGAAATAAGAATATCGTAAACTCACCCCTAACCGCTGCAACATAAATAGGTTGCGATCTCCCTACCTGCCTTAAAGTTTCATCAATTTATACTTGACCAGGCCGAATTCGGATGTATAATATAATTTTACAAATCTAAGCCTAAGGGCGTAATCAGGGAGGGTAACAAATGTATGCAATAATTGAGGTTGGGGGCAAACAGTATACCGTAAAAGAAGGGGATGTCATCCAGGTTGAAAAGCAGGATGGCTCGGAGGGCAAGGAGATTGCCTTAAAGAAGGTGCTTTTAATTGCGGACAGCGCTGAAGTTAAAATAGGCCGGCCGTATCTAAAGGAAGCGGGCGTGACGGCACAGGTGGTCAAGAACTTAAAGGCCCCTAAGGTCATCTCATACAAATACGAACGCAGAAAGTCCCGCCACTGGACAAAAGGCCACCGCCAGCAGCTTACTGAGTTGAAAATCAAAGAGATAAAGATTGACTAACGTATTCATCGATCAGGCTAAGATATACGTGAAGGCGGGCGACGGCGGTAAGGGCTGCCACAGCATGTACAGGGATAAATACGACAGGCAGGGCACCCCTGACGGCGGCGACGGCGGCAGGGGCGCGGATATCATCATGCGGGCTGACCGGAACTTACGCACGCTCCTCGATTTTAGATATAACAGGCATTTTTACGGCTTAAGGGGCAAGCACGGCTCCGGAAAGCACCAGAGGGGAAAGGACGCGCCCGATCTCATCGTACGCGTGCCTTGCGGCGTCATCGTCAAAGACATTCGATCCGACTGCGCGCTCGCGAGCCTCGATAAGGATAAAGACAGCCTCGTGGTAGCCCGGGGCGGTAAAGGGGGCTTAGGCAACCGCCATCGCAGGGAAGCTACCGATGGAGAGCCCGGCGAGGAGAAGGATCTGCTTCTTGACCTGAAACTTATCGCCGATGTCGGGATCGTGGGGTTCCCGAACGCGGGAAAATCCACGTTGATCTCCGGTATTTCGAACGCCCATCCAAAAATCGGCGCGTATCCGTTTACCACTAAATCTCCGGTACTCGGGGTCGTCAACAGCGAAGATGAGCCTTTTGTGGTCGCCGATGTCCCCGGCCTTATCGAAGGCTCCTCCCTCGGCAAAGGCTTAGGCGACAGGTTTTTGAGGCACGTCGAGCGCACGAGGGTATTGTTGCATCTTGTCGATATGTCGGGATCAGAGGGAAGAGACCCTTTGCATGATTACCGCGTGATCAATGATGAACTCAAACATTACAGCAGCGAGGTGTTCAAGAAGCCCCGCCTCATAGTGGCGAATAAAATGGATCTGGAAGAAAGCGGACGGAACCTTCTTTCGTTCAAAAAGGCGGTGAAGAAAAAAATATACCCTGTTTCCGCGTTACACAAGCAGGGGCTGGAGGATCTCATTGCAGCAATCAAAAAAAAATTATCGTAGGATCGTGGTAAAGATAGGCTCAAGCCTCCTGTGCGAAAGCGGTAAGGCGCTGGACTTACGTTTCCTTCAGGATATCGTCTCGCAGGTCTCAAGGCTCGTCAAAGGCGGCAACGAAGTGGCAATAGTTTCATCGGGGGCGATTGCCCTGGGGATGAGCGCGCTGGGGTTAAAGGAGCGACCGAAGAAGCTGCATGAGCTGCAAGCTGCCGCGGCTGTCGGCCAAAACGAGTTGATGGATACCTACCGCGATCTTTTTAACAAGTGCCCCGGGGACAAGAAGCTTTTGGCCGCGCAGGTATTACTTACCTGGGAAGACTTTAATGAGCGCGCGCGCTATCTGAACGCCAAGAATACGCTAGTATCTCTCTTTAGCCGCGGGATCGTCCCCGTGGTCAATGAAAACGACACCGTCTCCGTAGATGAGATCAGGTTCGGGGACAATGACCGCCTCTCGGCGCTGGTCGCAAGCCTTATTTCCGCCGACCTTTTGGTCATACTTTCCGATGTGGATGGCCTGCTCGCAGGCGACAGGAAGACCGTGGTCAGGATAGTCGATGAGATCACTCCCGAAATAAAACGGCTGGCACGCCCTACCGATAAAAAGACCTGCGTAGGAGGGATGATCACGAAGCTTGAGGCCGCCAAGATCGCGGTTGACTCCGGTATCCCCTGTGTCATCGCCAACGGCAGGGCCAGAGATGTCATCACCTCGGCGATGAAGGAGCCCGCCGCCTGCGCGACTTTATTCCTGCCAAAGGAAGGTATGGGAGCGCGCCGGCGCTGGATCGCGTTCGGCACCAGGCCGCGGGGGAAGGTTGTCGTTGACGAGGGGGCGAGGAAAGCGCTTATCGCCAGGAAGAGCCTGCTGGCAGTCGGCATCACCGGCACGGACGGCGTTTTCGAAAGCGGCGATGTGGTCGGCATCGTCGATGCCGGCGGCGCTGAATTTGCCAGGGGGAAAGTTTCGGTATCCTCTAAGCAACTGGAGAAGGTCAGGGGAGGGAAATTTTCCAGAGAAATAATCCATTGCGATAATATAGTAATACTTTAGCCGCATTTCGTTAAACGGACGGTAGCAGTATGGACCTTAAGAAAGAAGTTGTCGCCGTAGCGCAATCCGCGCGAGAAGCTTCCAGGTACGCGGCCGCGTTATCTTCGGAAGCTAAAAACAAAGCCCTTAAAGATATGGCGGGAGCGTTATTAAACGCAAAGGCGGCTATTTTAAAAGCTAATAAAAAAGACCTGAAGGCGGCTTCTTCTTTGCGTAAGCCCCGCGCGTTTATCGAAAGGCTGGAGTTAAATGAAAAAAGGGTTTCTGCGATGGCGGAATCGCTGATAGAGATCGCAAAGCTCACCGACCCGGTAGGCGAAGTGATCAAGGCCTGGCGCAGGCCAAACGGCCTCTGGATACACAAGGTGAGGGTCCCTATAGGCGTTATCGCGATCATTTATGAATCGCGCCCCAACGTCACTTCTGACTGCATAGGCCTTTGTTTTAAGTCAGGCAACAGCGTGATCCTGAGGGGAGGCAGCGAAGCGCTGAATTCCAATCTCGCCATTTACCGCGCGCTCAAAGACACCCTGAAACACAGTGGTATCACGGGCGAGATGCTGCAGATGGTCGGCACTAACGACAGGCGCGCGATAGACGTCTTACTGAAGCTGAATGGCTTTATTGACCTGGTAATGCCCAGGGGAGGCGAAAGCCTGATCGATAAAGTGGTCAAGTCCTCCCGGATCCCGGTGATAAAGCATTACAAAGGGATCTGCCATGTGTATGTGGACAGGTGGGCGGATACCGGGATGGCGGGCAGGATCTGCGTGAACGCGAAAGTCCAGAGGCCCGGCGTCTGTAACGCCATGGAGAGCATGCTGGTGCACAAGGATATTGCGGCCCGTTTCCTGCCGCAGGTCTCAAAGGAACTTTTTTTACAGGGGGTAGAGCTTAGAGGATGCCCGGTAACGCGCAAGATCATCAAAGGCGTAAAAAGCGCGACGGAAAAAGATTACTCAACGGAGTATCTTGACCTTATCCTTTCTGTAAAGGTAGTCGAAAACCTCGATGAGGCGATCGCGCATATCAATACATACGGTTCGCACCATTCTGACAGTATCGTGACCGAAAATTACGAGAATGCCCTGGAATTCCTCAAAGGTGTGGATTCCGCATGCGTGTATGTAAACGCGTCCACCCGTTTTACCGACGGTTACCAGTTCGGCATGGGCGCCGAGATCGGTATTTCAACCGACAAGCTGCACGCACGCGGCCCCATGGCTTTGGAAGAGCTGACTACCTATAAGTACATGGTCTTCGGGAGCGGACAGGTGCGGGCATAAATTACTTAAAGGCGTTATGAAAATCGGAATATTGGGAGGCACATTCAACCCCGTGCACATAGGCCACCTTATCCTCGCAGAAGAGGCGAGGGAGAAGCTTTCGCTCGATAAGGTCATTTTTGTGCCGACATTCCTGCCTCCGCATAAGGATAATTCCGAAGTAGTCAGCGCCCAGGACAGGTACGCGATGATCAAGCTAGCCATCAAGGGAAACCAGTATTTTTCAGTTTCCGATATGGAGATAGGCAGGAAGGGCAAGTCCTATACTATCGATACGGTCAGGGCCCTTAAAGAGCAATACCCCGATAAGGAGCTCTATTTTATCACCGGCTCGGACCTGCTTAATTACCTAGATGAATGGAAGGATATCAATGACGTGCTGAACCTGGTGAAATTCGTGGTGGCGACCAGGCCCGGGTATCCGCTGGAAAATATCCCTTCATATATTTCAACCGTCGCGATCCGGGCGGTCGATGTGTCCGCGTTCGAGGTGCGCCGGTGCGTACAGGCGAAGAAGTCGTTCCGTTACCTTGTGCCGGAGGCGGTATTCGAGTATATCAACAGCCGGAAACTATACCTATGAAAATAAAAATCGCTCCTTCCATCCTCTCGGCTGATTTCAGCCGCCTGAGAGAAGAGATCAGAAGAGTCGAGAGGGCCGGCGCCGATATGATCCACGTGGACGTGATGGACGGCCATTTCGTTCCCAACATCACGATAGGCCCCGGGGTAGTAAAAGACCTAAGGCGCGTGACGCGGCTGCCGCTGGATGTGCACCTTATGATAGAGAACCCTTGCAAGTACACCGATGAGTTTGTCAAAGCGGGCAGCGACATGCTGACATTCCATATCGAGACGATAAGCGTGGGCGATTTCAGAAAAGCCGCAGCGTATCTGAAACAGAAGAAAATAAGGACCGGGATATCGCTGAATCCCGATACCCCTTTAATAAAGATCGCCAAGCTCTTGCAACAGGCTGATTTTGTGCTGGTCATGACAGTCTTCCCGGGGTTCGGGGGACAGAAATTTATCCCGGAAGTGTTACCAAAAATAAAGCAGCTACGCAGCGTATTCGGGGGCGATATCGCCGTGGACGGCGGCATCAATGATAAGACCGCAAAACGCGTGATCGCCTCCGGCGCAAATATCCTGGCAGCCGGTTCATATATTTTCGGCGCCGGGAATGCGAAGGCGGCAATAGAAAGGATGAGAAATGCCCGGTAATGACGATATCAAATTCGGTACGGACGGCTGGCGCGGCGTCATAAGCGATAATTTCACTTTTGAAAACGTCCGCAGGGTCGCGCAGGCTGTCGCGGATTACTATAATCGGCAAAGTAAGGCCAAGGCGCCTAAGATCGTCATAGGTTACGATACCAGGTTTTTGTCCGAACGCTACGCGCGTGAGGTAGGAGAAGTACTCGCGGATAACGGTATCGATGTCCTTATCTCTGACAGGCCGGTGCCGACCCCAACGTTAAGTTTCGCGGTCCCGCACAGGAAGCTTGCCGCCGGCATCATGATCACCGCAAGCCATAATCCCGCGCAGTATAACGGCATAAAGATCAAGACTGCCGAAGGAGGAGCCGCGGGGACAGATATCACTAAAGAAGTGGAAGCCCTTATCCCTAAGAGAGTGTCGCCTCCTAAGGCGGCAAAGAAAGGCTCTATCAAAAAAGTCGACCTTACCGCGGATTACGTCGCATTTTTACGGCGCTATATCGATTTTAAAAAATTAAAGAACGCCGGATTCAGCGTGCTCGTAGATCCCATGCACGGAAGCGGTAATTCTTTTATCGCAGAAGTGCTCAAAGGCTCCAAAATCAAGCTGCAATTCACGCGCGGCGACATCAATCCTTCGTTTGAGGGGCTAAGGCCGGAACCAATCATGGAAAATCTCGAAGGCACGGCAAAAAAAATGAAGGAAGGTGATTTCGACCTTTGCCTCGTGCTTGACGGGGACGCTGACAGGATCGCCGCGTTCGCGGGAAAGGGGGAATTTATCAACCCGCAGAAGATCCTGGGGCTTTTGCTCCTGCACCTTATCCAGGACCGCCGGATGGAGGGCGGAGTGGTCAAGACTACGGTGGGGACCAACCTGATCGATAAGATCGCAAAGCGCCTTAAGCTGGAATTATATGAAACATATGTCGGTTTCAAATTTATTTCGGAATTAATGGTGAAAAAAGATATCCTTGTTGGAGGAGAAGAGGCGGGCGGAATAGGCTTCAAAGGATACATTCCGGAAAGAGACGGCACGCTGGCCGGCCTTTTGCTGCTGGAAATGATGGCGTGCCGCAAAAAACACATGCGTTCGATTTTGCGGGACATGGAAAAAGAATTTGGCAGGTATTATTATCTGCGTGAACAGGTAAAGACGGGCAACGCCCCGCTTAACGCCGAAGCGATAAAAAAAATAAAATACGTGCTTGGCAGGAAAGTTGTGTCTATGCATGACGACGATGGGATAAAATTGACCTTAGAAGATGAAAGCTGGCTGGTGTTACGCGCTTCGGGGACGGAGCCTATCGTGCGCGTCTACGCCGAATCAAAGAGCCTGAAAGTCTCAGAAAAACTTATCGCGTTCGGCAAACGGCTGGTGAAGCATGCTGTACACCATAGGTAGGCTGATTTTTCTCATCCTGGCAAAACTTTTCTTCGGATTCAAAGTGATCGGAGCCGATAACATACCGAAAACAGGGGGCTTTCTTTTCGCCAGCAACCATGTAAGTAATCTCGACCCGATCCTGATGGGCGCGGCCTGCCCGCGTAAAATAAATTATATGGCGAAAAACGATCTCTTTCGCAACCGGTTTTTTGCCTGGATACTGTCCGCGGTGCACGTGTTCCCGGTAAAACGGGAATCGGCGGATCTGGGGGCGTTGAAAGAAGCGATCAGGCGTTTAAAGAGCGGGAACGGGTTGCTCGTGTTCCCCGAAGGAAGGCGTAGCGCCGGCGGACTGAACGAAGAGCCGCAGCCGGGAGTAGGGTTCCTGGCGGCAAAGTGCGGCGTGCCGATAATACCCGCGTTCATAAGCGGCACTGAGAAGGCGTTGCCGAAGCACGCAAAGCGGCTTACACGCACCAGCATTACCATACGCATCGGGGAAAAAATTTTTGTTCAAAAAGGGGTGCCTTACCTGGACAGCGCGCGGAACGTAATGGAGCACATCAGGCATCTCTCATGCGCGCGAAACTAAAAGCTTTAAAATTTCTTTATGAAGGGGGGAATAGCAGTTATTCAGTACGCACGTCCTAAAACTTAAAAATATAAAATAATGGAGGAGTCATGATGACGCAAACAAATGAAAGCCTTGAGCAGTTGTATAATGCAAGTATCAAGATCGTCAGGGAAGGCCAGATTGTAAAGGGCAGGGTCGTGTTGGTGAAGCAGAAGGAAGTCCTGATCGACGTCGGGTTTAAGTCGGAGGGGCTTGTCCCGATAGGCGAATTCAGCAAAGACGAGCTTGAGATAGGCAGGGAGCTTGATTTTTTCGTCGATTCCATCGAGGATGATTCCGGCGCCATCGCGCTATCGAGGGAGAAATCCCGGCGCATCCAGGGCTGGGACAGGGTGGTGCAGTATTCCCAGGACGGCACCCTTGTCGAGGGGACGATCGGAAAGAAGGTCAAGGGAGGGTTTCTCGTCGATGTATTAGGGATAGAAGGGTTTTTACCCGCGTCGCTCTCGGCGTTTAAGGGGGTCACGGACAAGGACATCCTCAACAGGCAGTTCAAGTTCAAGATAATCAAGATAAACAAGATGCGCTATAGTATCATACTCTCCCGGCGCGAAGCGGTGCAGAAAGAAAGAGACGAGCTGAAGGACAAATTATGGCAGGAATTAAAGCCTAAGGCCATCTATACGGGGACCGTTAAGGCCATCACCGATTTCGGCGCGTTCATCGACCTGGGCGGCGTTGATGGGCTCCTGCATATCACGGATATGTCCTGGTCAAAAGTAAGTCATCCTTCCGAGATAGTGGCGGTAGGCGACAGGATTGAAGTCATGGTCCTGAACCTTGACAGGGAGGCGAATAAGATCTCCCTGGGCTTAAAACAGCGGCTTCCCGACCCCTGGCAGGACATCGAGACCAAATACACCGCGGGCACCCGCGTAAAGGGCAAGATCGTCAATATCCTGCCGTACGGGGTGTTCGTGGAGCTGGACAAGGGCATCGAGGGGCTGGTCCACGTATCGGAAATATCCTGGACCAAGAAATTCAATAACCCCAGCGAAGTGTACGCCATCGGGGATATAGTCGAGGCGCAGGTATTAAGCGTCGATAAGGAGGCGCGCAAGATCGCCCTTAGCCTTAAGCAGCTTGAGCAAAACCCGTGGACCGACGCGGAAGCGAAATTCCCCCAGGGGACAAAAGTGCAGGGGAAGGTCAAGGGGTTTACCAAGTACGGGGTGTTCGTGGAACTGGACTCAAGCCTCGAAGGCATGGTGCATATTTCGGATATGTCCTGGACCAAGAGGATCGCGCACCCGCAGGACGTGCTGAAAAAAGGACAGAAGATCGAAGCGGTGGTCCTGTCCGTAGACAGCCAGAACCAGCGGATCGCGCTGGGCTTAAAACAGCTGCAGGCAAACCCCTGGCAGGACATCGCCAATAAGTATCCTTTAGAGACAATGATCGATGAAGTGGAAGTGGTCAGCGTTACCGATTTCGGCGTCTTCGTGAAGATCGAAGAAGACCTGGAAGGGCTTATCTATTCCAGCGAGATCGACAAAGAGGTATCCTCCAAGTTGAACCCGGGGGACAAGATAAAAGCCAAAGTAATAAAAATCGACGTGGATCAGGGCAAGATCGGCCTGACCGCGAATATCTAATACTCCGGGGGATATCCTTAGGGGACGGTTCTCTCCGGAAGAACCGTCCCCTGGGGGAGAACCGTCCCCTGGGGGAGAACCGTCCCCATGAGAGAGCTGGAGATAATCAAAAGAGGCGCGGTCGAGATAGTTTCCGAGGGAGAGCTGACCAGGAAACTTGAAGCAGCCAGGAAAGAGAACCGTCCCCTCAATATCAAGGCAGGCTTTGACCCCACCGCCCCCGACATACATCTGGGCCATACCGTGCTTTTGAGGAAATTGCGCCAGTTCCAGGACTTAGGCCATACGGTTTATTTCCTTATCGGCGATTTTACCGCCCGTATCGGCGATCCGTCGGGAAGGTCAGCGGTGCGTAAACCTTTGACCCCGGAGGAAGTCCTGGAGAACGCCGCGACCTACAAGAAGCAGGTTGCAAAGATCCTGGACCTTGAAAAGATAAAAGTGGTCTTTAATTCCAGCTGGTTCGATGAGATGTCCGTGACACAGCTCTTGCAGCTGACGATGCACGCCACCGTCAGCCAGATGACGGCCCGCCAGGACTTTAAAAAGCGCCTTGAGCAGAACCAGGACGTTTCGATGCTTGAATTCATGTACCCGATACTGCAGGGGTATGATTCAGTGGTACTTAAAAGCGACATCGAGATCGGCGGCACCGACCAGATATTCAATCTTCTCTTCGGCAGGGACATCCAGAAGGATTACGGCCAGGAGCCGCAAGTGGTCATCACCATGCCGCTTTTAGAAGGAACGGACGGCGTGCAGAAGATGAGCAAATCGTTCGGTAACTACATAGGGATCAATGAAGCTCCCCAGGAAATGTTCGGCAAGATCATGTCCATCTCGGATGAGCTGATGCTTAAATATTACACGCTCCTGACCGATGAGGACGTGGAAGAAGTCAGGAAAATGCATCCGAGAGAAGCGAAGGTGCGGCTGGCGGAAACGATCATTACGCAGTATCATTCGCAGGCGGCTGCCTTGGAAGCGCGCCTTGAGTTCGAGCGCGTGTTCGCAAGCCGGGAACTGCCCAAAGACCTGCCTTCGGTCGTTCTTACCGCGCCCAAGGCGCTGATCGCCGTGATGGTAGAAAACGGATTGAGCAAGAGTAGGAATGAGGCCAGGAGGCTCCTCGCGCAGCGCGCCGTAGAGTTCGACAATCTCAAGATCGAAGATGAAAACTTTACAATCGAGCGTTCCGGGATACTCAAAGTAGGCAGCCGCCGCTTTTTACGGGTGGACCTCATTTAGCGGGATCGAAGATGTCAAAACATGAGTATGCGGTGATATTAGCAGGCGGCGCCGGAACCAGGTTCTGGCCCCTTAGCCGCGAGTCAAAGCCGAAACAATTCCTGCCCCTTTACAAGAATAAGACTTTCTTCGAGCATACCCTGTCGCGGGTCATCCCGCTCGTTGAGCCGCGCAATATATATATCGCTTCCGGCGCTTCCTATCGCAACCGCATAGCCAGGCTCATAGCGCCATTCAAGATACCGGCGCGTAATATAATCTGCGAACCATCGCCCAAGAATACTTCAGCGGCAGTGGGCATAGCCAGCCGCCTGATCCATCGAAAAGACCCTTCCGCGCGTATCTGTTTTCTTCCCAGCGACCACCTTATCGCCCGGCAGAAGCGTTTTATCAGCCTTTTAAGGGATGCGTTCAGGGCCTGTGAAAATAATCTGGTTGTTATCGGGATACCGCCGCAGCGGCCGGCAACGGGGTACGGGTATATCAAGGCCGCAGGCTGCAGGGTAGAGCAATTTACGGAAAAGCCTGATCTAGCGACCGCTAAGCGGTTTGTAAAGGACGGCCGTTATTTCTGGAATAGCGGGATGTGTATCGGCCGTGCGGAAAAATTTCTCGAAGAAATCAAATCGCACGCGCCGGGCCTTTACGCTTCAATATGTACACTTGATACTGCAGGCGGTATCCCCGGGATATGGAAAAGGATCCCGTCGATATCGTTTGATTACGCGGTACTGGAAAAGTCACGCGGACTAAGGATGCTTTCGGCGGGCGATTTAGGCTGGTCTGACCTGGGCAGCTGGCAGGCGTTCGATGAGATACTGGAGAAAGACGCGCAGGGCAACGCCTTTATGGCGGACTCACTCGATGAAGGCAGCAGGGGGATCACCGTGATCGGCAAAGGGCGCCTCATAGCGACGATCGGGCTTAATGACCTTATTATCGTTGATACGCCCGACGGTTTGCTGGTCGCTAAAAAGGAACGCTCTGAAGAAGTAAAGAAAATAGTCGGCCTTATAAAGAACACCAGGCACCCGTAGTATTGAAACGGCATTTCTATAAGGAGGTTTATTGATGGAAAGAGTAGGCGTGATAGGGGCCGGATATGTCGGCCTGGTAACCGCGGTGTGCCTTGCTGATCTCGGGAACAAGGTGATCTGCGTTGACAATGACCAGAATAAGATCAAAAAATTGAACAAAGGCCTCGTGCCGATATATGAACCGGGCCTTACGCAGCTGATCAAAAAGAACAGGAAGCAGAAAAGGCTTACCTTTTCTACAAGCGTCAAAGAAGCGCTTGAGGGGTCTCAGATCATTTTCATTTGCGTGGGCACGCCTTCCAGGGATGACGGGAGCGCGGACCTCTCGGCGGTAGAAAAAGTCGCTTTTCAGATAGCCAAGACCATGAAGGAGTATAAGATCATCGTGGAAAAGAGCACGGTGCCCGCGGAGACAGGAGAGAAGATCAGGCGCACGATCGCTTTGAACAAAAAGAGCGATGTCAGCTTTGACGTAGTGTCGAACCCCGAATTTTTGCGCGAAGGCCAGGCCATGCATGACAGCCTGCATCCGGACCGGGTCGTCATCGGGGTTGAAAGCAGGCGCGCCGAAGAGATCATGAAGAGGCTTTACAAGCCCTTAAAGGCGCCGGTAGTGGTGACCAATATCGAGACCGCCGAGATCATCAAGCACGCTTCAAACTCCTTTTTAGCCGCCAAGATCTCCTTTATCAATGCCGTCGCCAACCTCTGCGAAAAAGTAGGGGCCGACGTGGAAAAAGTGGCCGACGCGATGGGGCTCGATAAGCGCATAGGAAGGGCTTTTCTTAACGCGGGTTGCGGCTTCGGAGGTTCATGTTTCCCGAAGGACCTTGACGCCTTCATCCACTTGAGCCATCAAAAAGGCTACGATTTCGAGCTGCTTAAGGTTGTGCGCAAGATCAACGAAGAGCAGAAGAAAACAGCGGTCAAGAAGGTTGAAGAAGCGCTCTGGATAATCAAAGACAAGGCCATCGCGGTGCTGGGCTTGAGCTTTAAACCCGATACCGACGACATACGCTGTTCCGTGGCAATAGACGTCATACGCCTCCTGCAGGAGGCCGGCGCCAGGATAAAAGCGTACGACCCGCAGGCCATGGATAAGACAAAAGCATGCACGCAGGGCATCAAATTCTGCCGAAGCGCGTATGAGGCGGCGAAAAACAGCGACTGCCTTTTGATCATGACGGAGTGGGAAGAATTCAGGAGCCTGGACCTAAAGAAGATAAAAAAACTGCTGCGCCAACCGGTCATCGTGGACGGCAGGAATATCTTCGACCCTGCTTTAATGAAGAAGGCCGGGTTCGTGTACCGGTGTTTCGGAAGGGCCCTCGTATGAAGATCCTTATTACGGGAGGAGCAGGTTTTATCGGTTCCCATCTAAGTAAAAGGCTGCTTAAGGAAGGTAATTGCGTCATCTGCGTGGATAATTTTATCACCGGCTCCGAAGATAATATCAGGGAGCTGCTGGAAAACCCCGATTTTAAACTCCTGCGCCACGATATCTCGCTGCCTTTATTCATAGACGGGGAGCTTGACTGGGTGTTGCATTTTGCCTCGCCCGCGTCGCCGAAAGATTACCTGCAGCATCCTATCAAGACGGTAAAGGTGGGGACGTTAGGGACGCATAACTGCGTGGGGATCGCCAAGGCAAAGCATTGCAGGTTCTTTCTGGCGTCCACTTCCGAAGTATACGGCGACCCGAAGATGTCCCCGCAGCCGGAAGAATACTGGGGCAACGTCAATCCGATAGGCCCGCGCTCCTGTTATGACGAATCAAAGCGCGCTGCCGAGGCCATCACGTTCGCCTACCACCGCCAGCATAACCTCGATATCAGGGTAGTGAGGATCTTCAATACCTATGGCCCGAACATGCGCGTCGAGGACGGCAGGGTGGTCTCTAATTTCATCCATCAGGCCCTTACCGGACAGGATATAACTGTGTACGGGGCAGGCACGCAAACCCGCTCTTTCTGTTATGTCGACGACCTGGTAGAGGGGATAGTGGAATTCATGAAAATCGATTACATAGGCCCTTTGAACCTGGGGACGCAGTTTGAGTTCTCGGTACTGGAGCTGGCGAAGAAAGTCATCGCGCTTACCGGCTCAAAGTCCGGGATCAAGTTCGTGGAATTACCCGAAGACGACCCCAGGCAAAGGCGCCCTGACACGACCAAGGCAAAGAAATTACTCGGATGGGAGCCGAAGGTAAGCCTGGATGAGGGGTTACAAAAGACGATAGATTATTTCAGGCAGAAATTAGCCGCACGCCGATGAAAACAAATACCGCAAAGGAAAACGCGAGATTCTCGGTAGATGATGACAACAGGCTTATCGTCAGGCAGGGTAAAAAATCACGCGTCGTGAACGGAAAATTCAAGATAGACGAGGGTAACCGGCTTACGTATTGGCTGAATGAACCTTCTGAATGGCGCAGGGAATTCGGCCTGCCGTCAAAAAAGACCTTTTACGGCGCCTGGAAACTTACTCCCGGCCATGATCTAAAACTCAGGTTGGATGAGAGGGATGGCCAGCGCCAAGGGGATAGCCTTGTTTTAAAAGGGGATATTATTTCGGCAGATAAGGATCTATTCGTCTTTGAGATCAGAAGCCGGGATTCGCGGGGGACAAGCAGCATCCGGTTACTGTCGCTTTCCGGCGCCTGGCAGGCTGATGAGTCTAACCGGATCTGCTTTGTAGTGTCAAAAAAGCCGCATCCCGATACGCTTACGCTTCAAGGTACCTGGCAGCTTAATAAGGAACAGCAGATTATCTACCGCTATGAAAAAACAGAGCTTAAAACAAAAACCAAGAAGACTCACTCTTTGACGTTCGGGGGGTTCTGGCAGATAAACGAGCGTAACAGGCTCGCGTATGAATTTCGCGGAAGCGCGCGTTCCCGTTTCGATTTCAGCGTCCAGCTGGAAAACCCCAGCCTGTACCCCGCGCAAGGAGTGATCAAATACCGTATTGGTATCGGCGCTACAAGACAAAAGCAATTTCCTCAAAAGATCATCCGGCTCTACGGAGTCTGGAAATTCGACCGCAAGACAGGCCTTACCTACGAAATGGATTACGGCAAGAAAGGGCGCAATGGTATCACGTTCGGGATAGAAAGGCAGCTTACAAAAAATGACGAACTCGCGTTTTCCCTTAACGCCCAGGCTGGAAAGCCGCTGGGTTTACGCGTGAGCGTGAGCCATGATCTTTCGAAGGCCGCGCAGGCCAGTTCATTCCTGCGGTTTAAGAGATCCGGCAGGGAAACCGCCGTCGAAACAGGCGCGCGCGTACCATTTTAAGAAAGGAATCCGTATGAAGGGCATAATCTTGGCAGGCGGTAAGGCAACCAGGCTCTATCCGGTGACAAAGGCGGTATGCAAGCAGTTATTGCCGGTATACGATAAGCCGATGGTATATTACCCGCTCTCTACCCTTATGCTGGCCGGCATTAAAGACGTCTTGATAATCTCAACGCCCCAGGCGCTGCCGGGTTTTCGCAGCCTCCTGGGAAACGGCTCGGACCTGGGCATGCGTATTTCTTACGCCGAGCAAAATCAGCCGCGGGGCATTGCCGAATCGTTTATCATCGGAGAAAAATTCATCGGGAACGACAGGGTATGCCTTATATTAGGGGATAACATTTTCTACGGCCATAACCTGTCCCAGCTATTGAAAGAAGCCGCGCGCCAGAAAACCGGCGCAACGGTCTTTGGCTACTACGTAAAAGACCCGCATCGCTATGGAGTCATCGGATTCGACAAGAAATGCAACGTGGTTTCCATCACGGAAAAACCAAAAAAACCGCAGTCTAATTACGCGGTCACCGGGCTTTATTTCTATGATAATAGGGTGGTCAGGATCGCTAAGGCCCTGAGGCCTTCCCGCAGGAATGAGCTGGAGATCAGCGATATCAACAGCGCCTACCTTAAAGAGAAACGCCTAAAGGTCAAATTGGTGGGAAGGGGCTACGGCTGGCTCGACATGGGCACCCATGATTCCCTTATCGAGGCGTCATTGTTCATAAAGACCATCGAGGACAGGCAGGGTTTAAAGATCGGCTGCATAGAG
>JBFZAN010000062.1:0-3004 GCA_041309005.1 Candidatus Omnitrophota bacterium | reverse complement strand
CGTTGAGACCGTAGGTACCCCTAACGCTGCCGCGATGTGCAGAGGCCCTGAGTTATTGCATATAAGAAGCGTCATCCTGGAAATTATTGCTGCCGTCTTATCCAGGGGAAAACCTGCGGCCACCAGGGCCGGCTGTGTCTTCATCAAAGATACAAGGCGGCTTACGAGTTTCCTTTCACCCGCGCTTGCGAGGATCACTATCCTTGCCTTATATTTCCGGCTGATGCGTTCGGCTAATTCGGCGAACTTCCGCAGTTCCCAGCACTGGCTGGGAAAGTTACCGCCGGGATGGATGCCGAAAACTGCCTCATCACGTTCGATGCCATGGCGCGCAAGGAATTTGTCCGCAAAACTCATATTTTCGCGCGATACGGACAAAACCTGCCCCTGCGCTCTGACCGCATCAGGGCTTTTGCCTGACTTCTTAGCCAGAAACCTCACGAGCTCAAGCATACACTCGCCCATGCGCATTTTCCTTAGGCCTGGCTTGAATTTCAAATCGAACAAACAACCCCTCGCTTCAATATCAAAGCCGGCCGTAAGCCTCGCGCGGCTTAAATAGGCGAGCAGGGCGGTCTTAAGCGTGTAATCCATCAAAAGGTCTATTGCCAGAAAGAACCGCTTTCTGCGCAAGACTCCCGCCGAGCGAAAGAACCCCCGGTAGGGGATCAGTTCGTCTATCCAGGGCGAGTCTTTTAAAAGCGCGGCGTGAGCCGGCGCCAGGAGCACGCTCAAGCGGCAGCCGGGAAATATTTCCTTTAACGCTTTTATCGCGGGCAAAGACACTACCATATCGCCGATCCTGTCTATCCTGATGACGACGATCGATATCACTTTTCCCTGATCAACAGGCCCTGCGTCAGCTTTGCACAGAATGCTAAGCAGGCTCTTACGCAGCGCAAGGTATATATTTTTTAAAGCGTACCTGGTATTCATGGCATTACAAAGTTTTTTTTATTACCCACGCGATATTCAGGCTCAAGAGCTCTTTAAGGAGCGGTATCTTTGCAAGATATGGCCTGCCGACGTCAAAAAAATGCCTGGTAAAAGTAAAACCTGCCTCTTTGAGCATCTTTTCAAAAGCAAAGCGGCTTAACAAGCCGAAATGCAGCCTGGTTTCCGGTGAATACGCGCCGCACAGGCCGGTAAGCGCAGACTTTACCGAACCCAACGCCTCCCTTATCCCGTTGGGAGTGAAAATGACGATGCGCCCCCGGGGGCCGATAAGGCGGCTCATCTCGGACAAGAGTTTACGCTTTAACGCTTCATCTATATGCTCTATGAAATCCACCGCCGCGATCTTATCAAAATGCCCGTCGGGAAAATCAAGGCCGGAAGCGATATCGCCGCAGGTAAAAGAAGCGTTGCGGCTTACCCCGAATCTTTCGACCAATTGCCTGGCAAGCTGGATTGATTCGCTTGAATAATCTACGCCCGTAGCCTGCGCGCCCTTTTTTGCGCAGTGAAACACAAAAGTCCCCACCCCGCAGCCGGCATCAAGGATCTTTTCTTCCGGTTGCGGGTCAAGCAAAGACATAATGATCTCGATCCTGCTCTTCAGCTCTTTTTGCGCGGGGAAATAATAATTATCTATCTGGAATTGGGGCGTCTGCATCCGTATCCTTTCGTCATAATCCCTGGAGGTGACCCCGCTGTGTTTAATCACTTTTCCGAAAAGACGGTTGTTAAAATCGCATACCGGACCTATACGGAGGCTGCGCTGCCGGCAGAACTCCAGGAACGTCTCGATAAGGAACGTATCGTTATACGCAAGGTATTCCTTTATCTCATCAGCCTCCAATTTTCCGGCTTCAATGAAAAGAAGATATTTCCTTAGCGCGGCCCGATACCCGCTGATTTTTTCCGCGGCGAGCCCTCTTTCTGTTTCCAGGATGTCCATGAATTCAGCGGCCACAGCCTTCAGGTAATCTTGCGTCCGCAGGATGGCTTTTTCGGCAAGGGCCTCTTTATACAGGTCGCCAATTTGCGTAACCATGGCCGTTTCATCAAAATTATCCTCAGCGCGCGTTTTTGCCGCGCTGCCGATATCCTGCCTCAAGCGGCTGTCATTCAAAAGAAGGAGTATTTTTTCAGCCAGGCGCGTATGGTCTCCCGAGGCGAACAATAGGCCGCTGGTGCCGTCTACTATGACTTCCCTGAAACACCCTATGTCCGAGGCAACTACCGCCTTTTGCTTTGCCATAGCTTCTACCGCCGCCAGGCCGAACGATTCGCCCGCTTCAAAAGACGGCTGCACCACAACATCCATGCTTTCTATAAAACTGTAAATATCGGATTGAAAGCCGGTAAAAATAAATTTGTCAGCGATTCCCATTTTTTCAACTACATGCTCTACTACTGGCCTTTGCGGCCCTTCACCGACCAGCACGAACTTTACGTCGGGAGATTTCTCTAAGATAATCTTGGCGGCCTTGACCAGAAGCTGGTGGCCTTTTTCCGGGCTGAACCTGGCGACCATGCCTACCACCAGGGCGTTCTCCGGGACACCCCACTGCTTCCTTATATCCTCCCGGCCGCCTTCGCGGCTTTGGATCCCCCGGATATCTATCCCGTTGTAGATAGTCACAACCTTCTCGGGTGGCAGCTTCTGCCTGCGTATCAAGGATGCTCTCCCCGTATCGGAAACGCAGATTATTTTATCAGCCATCGCGTTGGAAATACGGTGGAATAATAGATGCAGGAAAAGCTTGAATTTATCCTTTATCCAGCCATGGTCTTTGGCGCACAGATGCTCGGTCAATACTACTGCCGGTATGCCCAGGAGCCTGCCTATGACCTTGGAGAAAGCGTTGAGCTGTCCGGAGTGGACGTGGAAGATATGGTATTTCTCCCTGCGCAACTCCTGCCATATTTTAAAGAACGTCAAAGGCTCGCGCGGCCTCCAGGGGTCTAACGCCACGATCCTGACGCCTGCTTTTCTAAGCTCATCAGCTAAATAGCCTTCACTCGGGCAAAGTACGTCGGTAGAAAAATCTTGCCGGTC
>JBFZAN010000061.1:0-4370 GCA_041309005.1 Candidatus Omnitrophota bacterium | reverse complement strand
GGGGGAAGCCTTCCGTAGAAACCGTCACGCAGGTTTTCTATCTCAGATACGCGAGCGTTTCTTCTTCTTTGCTGGAATCTGAAAAATCTTCATCAAGCTCTTCGGATTCCGGATCTACTTCAGGAGAATCGGACGCTTCATCGTCAAGCTCCTCATCAAGCTCATCTAGTTCATCTTCCACGGGCACCGGTATTGCGGCAATCGTTAAGAACAATCTTTCAGAACACGGGCTTGTACTGGAAGATAGGAGGACCAACAGCCTGATAGTAACGGAGATACCCTCCAGGATTAACAAGATCGCCAGTTTGATCGCTTTTCTTGATATAGCGCAGCCGCAGATCATGCTGGAGGTAGAGATGCTGGACGTAAGCAAGAACGCAGTTGACAAACTCGGCGTGAATTGGCCCACCCAGTTGGCCAGCCTCGACGTAACCGGCGCCAGGGTAACAAATTTTCCATTTTTCGGATCGAAGGCAAACGATGACCATTACAATTTTACCGATATAACCTCTCCTTCAGGCAACTGGGAATTTACCAGTCTTAACGGGAGCCATTTCGCTCCTTCAATATTTACTTTTATCGGCGCGAACCTTACGTTGGACTTCCTGAGGACCCTTACCGACACAAAATCCCTGGCGCGGCCGAAAATATTGACGTTAAACAACGAGACCGCCGAAATCAAGATCACTACCAATGAGGCCATCGGCGTTACCACTAATACGAGCGGCGGAACCTCCGGGCTGGCTACCACTACCCAGGAAGCGGAAAGAGTTGAAACCGGCGTTTCTCTGAAAGTGACACCGCAGGCTAATCTGGAGACCGGAGAAATCACCATGTACCTGGTGCCATCTGTTTCCGAAGCCAAAGGCGGAGGGTCGTTCGGCTCCGGCGCAAACGCGCAGACCTTTAAAGACCCGGAAACCCGCACTACCAAGGCGACGGTCAGGATCAAAGACGGTGAGACCATAATCATGGGCGGGCTGCTGCGCACCGAATATTCCAATGAAGAAAAAAAGCTGCCGTTTTTTTCGGATATTCCGATCGTAGGGGCGTTATTCAGGCATAAGAACACGGATAAGAACACAGAGCGTGAACTGCTTGTATTCATAACGCCGCATATCATTAAAGACACGCCCATGGAACTGGCCGCGGCAAAGAACTTCCTACCGGAACGAGAGCAGAGTCAGGTGCCCGAACGTGACCGGCTTTCGACTATCAGCTCAAGTTTGAATACGTTAGAGAAACGAAAGAGATAATGCCTAAAGAAAAATATTTAAGATTAGGTGAGCTCTTGATCAGGGAAGGGCTCATTACCGCGGCGCAATTGGAGAAGGCGATCTCTGTCCAGCGGCAGGAGGGGGGCCGCTTAGGGGAGATAATCATTAAATTAGGCATCGTAAAAGAAAACGATATTGTGACCGTGCTCGGTAAGCAATTAGGCATACCCTATTTTACCATAGGCACGGGTATGTTAAAGCCGGCGGGCAACCAGGGGCTGGATAAGGCCATACCGCGGGAATTCGCGGTTAAAAATTTAGTGCTGCCTCTTTCAAAAACCCTGAAATCCCTGACCGTGGCCATGGCGGACCCTCTGGACCTTATCCTTATAGATAATTTAAGAAAACTGACCGCCTGCGAGATCAATCCTGTAATTGCCACGCGCTCAGATATCAGCCGCGCGATAGAAGATTTCTACGGCAAAGTCGGCTTGCAGGAGGTGGTCGATGAATCGTACAACATAGATTCCGCCACTGCCGCTTCTATCGAAGAACAGGCCGCTGCCGCGGAAGACGAAGAACTGAGCCTCGATAAGCTGATTGCCCGCGCCGAGGAAGCCCCTGTGGTAAAGCTTGTGGACCTGATCATCCGGCAGGCGATCGATGAGCACGCTTCAGACATACATATAGAGCCGTTTAAAGATAAAATATCCCTGCGCTACAGGATCGACGGCAAGCTTTATGAAATACCGCCGCCCGCCAAGCACCTGCATATGCCGATCATCTCCCGCATTAAAATATTAGCGAAATTGGATATTGCCGAAAAGCGCCTGCCTCAGGATGGCGCGTTCCTGGTGAGAATAGGCGACCGGCCGATAGACCTGAGAATTTCGACCGTGCCTACGATATACGGTGAAAAGATCGTGCTCAGGATCCTTGACAGGAGCCAGGTTGTGCTTGACCTTAATCAATTAGGTTTTGAAACCAGGCAGCTGGAGCAGATCAGGAAAGCGATCGCCGCGCCTTACGGGCTGATATTAATGACCGGACCGACGGGAAGCGGAAAAACGACTACCCTGTACGCCATCCTGAGCGAGATAAAAGACCCTTCCAAGAATATCATTACGATCGAGGACCCGGTTGAATATAAGCTGGAAGGGATCAACCAGGTGCAGGTGAAACCGGAGATCGGCCTTACGTTCGCCAGCGCCTTACGGAGTTTCCTACGGCAGGACCCGGATATGATACTTGTCGGTGAAGTAAGAGACCTGGAAACAGCCGAAATTTGCATACGGTCGGCCCTTACAGGCCATTTAGTATTAAGCACGCTGCATACCAACGATGCTCCTTCAGCGGTGAGCAGGCTCATCGATATCGGAATAGAATCGTATATGTTGGCTCCTTCTTTGCTGGTGGTCGTCGCTCAGCGCCTTCTAAGAAAATTGTGCCCCGATTGCAAAGAGGCGTATGAGCCGACCCAGGAACAGTTGAAACTGGCAAAGCTGAAAACAGAGCTGCTCTACAAGCCTAAAGGCTGCCCTAAATGCAATCATATCGGCTATCGGGGAAGAATGTGTATTTCAGAAGTGATGGTCATCAGCGAAGCTATAAGGGAGCTGATCGGCCAGAAGGCAACCTTTCAGGAGATCCGCGAGGCCGCGCGCAGTCTGGGAATGCAGACACTGGCTGATTCGGCCATGAAAAAAGCCGAAGGCGGCGTTACGTCTCTTGAAGAAGCTATTTCCATTACCCTGGGCGCTGATTATATCTCTTAACCTGTAACCGTACGCGCGAAGATGGCAAAATTCTACTATATCGTCAGAGATAAAAAGGGGCAAAAGCTCCACGGTTCGGAAGAATCTTCGAATCAGGAAGACCTGATCAGCCGTTTACAGGAACGTCAACTGGTGGTAATCAACATCTCCCAGGAAGCAAAAGAGGGCCAGGCTGGGTTTAAACCGGAGGTTGCGTCAAAGGCATCGTTTAAACCGAAACATTTCGGAGTATCAAGCGATGACCTGGCGCTTTTTTGCAGGCAGTTGTCTACTTTGCTCGGCGCGGGCGTGACTATCCTGAAAAGCCTGGATATTATCTCAAAGCAGGTATCCAGCCGCAAGCTTTTTAACGTCATAAAAGTTTTACAGAAAGATATGGAGCAGGGGTTAAGTCTCCATGAATCCATGGCTAAGCACCCGACTGTTTTCTCCGACCTCTGGGTAAACCTGGTCGAGAGCGGGGAGGCAAGCGGTAATTTAGCGGTAGTCCTGGCGCGTCTGGCAACGTACCTTGAAAGGAACGCGTCGTTTAAAAATAAAATCATTTCCGCGCTCATTTACCCTATTATACTTTTCATCGCGGGGCTGGGCGCGCTGCTTTTTCTTACCATAAAGATCGTTCCTGTGTTCGGAGACCTATTCAAAGGTTTTGACATTAAGCTCCCCGCGCTTACCCAAATGCTTATCGTAGTAAGTAATTTCATCAGGTCTACGATGCTTTTTTCAATAATCGCGATTGTGGTATTATCCGTATTAATAAAAAAATATATCCAAACAAAAGAAGGAAGATATTCTTACGAGAAACTTCTTTTGAGTCTTCCTATTATGGGGGATTTTTTCCGCGCCATGATCATAGAAAGATTTTCATCAGAGATGTCCACATTGATCGAAGGAGGCGTGCCAATACTGTATTCGCTTGAAATTACTGAACATAGTTGCGCTAACCTGGTAATGGGGGAGATCATACACAAAGTGAAGGACGAGGTAAGGTCGGGAAGGCCGTTAAGCGTGCCGCTGGACAAAAGCGGTTTTTTTGACCCTATGTTCGTTCAGATGATCGCAATCGGCGAAGAAATAGGGGAATTATCGCAGATGCTTAAAAAAATCAATGTATTTTATCAGGAGGTCGTAGAAACGTTTTTAACGCGTTTTACCGCATTATTTGAGCCTATGATGCTTGTATTTATCGGCTTAGTGGTTGGTATAATGGTAATAGGCATGTTTTTGCCCATATTCCAGATCGCCCAGATAGGCGGGTAGCGGTAACAAAACTATTGACAATCTCATAAACCTTATGATACACTTTTACTGAAGGGAGGTGAGCAAGGGCATTTAAAACGGCTTGTTTTTAAAAAATTCTGAACGTAAGTGTGGCAAA
>JBFZAN010000060.1:0-15535 GCA_041309005.1 Candidatus Omnitrophota bacterium | reverse complement strand
TGATGGCGGCGTTCGGCGTCTAAAAGCAAAAAATAGCTTACTCCCCCAAGCTCAAACTGTTTCCTGGCGACAGTAAGGGAATCTAACGCGGCGGCATGTGCTTCTGACTGCGCTTTAAGCGCGCGGGCGTCGTCATCCAGGGCGCGCAACACGTCCGCGACGTTCTGGAACGCAAGCAACACTGTCTGGCGGTACTGCGCAAAGGCCTCATCGTAGGCGGCTACGGCAGCGCGGCGTTTGGCGCGCAGCTCTCCCCCGTGAAACACCGGCTGCACAAGCCCCGCGCCGAGATTCCATATAAACGTATTGCTGCTAAAAAGATTCCCCGAATCGGCGCTTTCCGAACCAAGCGCGCCGGAAAGAGTGATCTGGGGGTATAGATTCGCGGTGGCGACCCCGACCAGGGCGCTGGCCGCGTGCAGTAGCTCTTCGGAAGCGCGGATATCGGGACGCTGGCGCGCTAAAGACGAAGGCAGGCTCACCGGCAAATCACGCGGCAATTTCAGATCTTTTAAATCGAATTCGGGCAAAGAACCGGCTTCATTAGGCAATTTTCCCGCGAGCACTGCCAGCTGGTGGCGGGTGAATGAAAGTTCTTTTTCCAGCGCGGGAAGCGCGGCGCGCGTTTGCGCAAGCAGCGCTTTCTGGGCGAGCACCTCTGAAAGCGACACGCCGCCGAGCGCCAACTGCTGCTCGAGGGTATCGAGCTGCTTCTCCTGCAGACCGATGATCTCATTCGTGGCGCGGATCTGGCCCCGAAGCGCAGCCTCTTTTCCCACCGCGGTCACAATGTTAGCGGTAAGGGCAAGATAGGCGGCCTCAAGCTGAAAATCCTGATAATCGACCCGTGAGCGCAAAGACTCAAGTTCTCGCCTTCCTGCGCCGAACAGGTCGAGCAGATACGATACTCTCACCGAAGCGTTATACAGGTTAAAGGTGCTTGACTTCACGCCGGACTGCCCTGAAGCCACGCCTGAGATCTTCTGGCGTTTGGCTGATAAGGAACCATCCGCGCCTGGAAAAATGACCGAGCCTATCTTGGCATTCAGGTTTTCCTGCGCCTGGCGCAAAGCGGCCTCTGCAGCGGTCAGCGTGGGACTCTCGGAAAGCGCAAGCCTGATGACCTTATCGAGCGACTCCGAACCAAACAAAGACCACCACTGATCAGGTATATTCCCGCCTGCAATAAAATGCTGGGCCTCGCCTCCCTCTACCGGCGAAGCAGCGGTTTCCCTGGGCAAAGGTGCGGCGGTATAGGTATCGGCCTTTGGGGCTTCGGGCGGCCTGAAGTCCGGTCCGGCCGCGCACCCGCTAAGAATGATGATCATTGCCGCTATGCTTATGCTGGTTGCCTTCATCGATTTCCTTATAATGAAAATTGTATGTGGCTTATATTTTATCACATTATTTTTAAAACGGAGGCAGAATTATTTATTTTGCCTTTACAAAACGGCGGGAGTATCTGAGGGGCCGGGTGAAATGCGCGATGCCAGCGAAATGCATTCAAGCACTTCCTGCATATTCGCTTTTAACTGTTCATTATCGCTGTCCTCGAGGAGCGCCTGAAAGAGCTGCGTGAGCGCTTTCTGGAACTTATTCTTCCTTGCCAGCGCGACCGCGAGGTTATTGCGCGCCTCCAGGAGCCCGGGATCAAGCGCAAGGGCTTGACGGTAACGGACAATTGCCGTATCAAGATCGCCTTCTTTGTCTGACTCCAGCGCTAAGTTATATTGAACCGCGGCGGGATTTTTATCGTCTGCGACCGGCCCGAACGTGCGCAAACGAAGCACCTCCTGATGCTGTTCCAGGGCATTGCGAAGCTCTCCTCTCGCGGTCAGAATATCCGCCAGTATATCGTGGCCGCGCAGATTATCCGGCCGCTTGGCCACCACGTCTTTCCATATCGCCGCGCGGCTGCGGTACACGCTGTTTCTGCGTATTGTGCGCGCGCACAAAAAGGTAGAACTTACCGCCAACAAACCCGATAGTATAAGAATGCGTAACCGCGCCCCGGTAACCAGCTTCTTCGTTACGTCCCCGCACAAAAGCACCGCGCCCAGGATGACCGCGGCAAGAGGAAGATACATCCTGTGCTCGAATACCGGGTCAGCCAACGGGAAGAAGCTCGAGGTGGGCGCGAGTATCAGGAAAAACCATAATCCGAGAAAACCCGGCGCCGGATAGCGTTTCAATGCCCAGAAGGTAGCGCACAATAACGCCAGGATCGATACGAACGGCATGATCCCCGAAGAAAGTTTGAGCGCGAACGGCCAGCCGTTGTCCAGCGCGAGGCCGTACGGCCAGAACGCGAGTTTCAAATAATGCAGGATTACCCCTGGCTGCGTGCGGACATATTCAAGCGGCGTGGCATATTTGATCCCGAAGCCGGCGGTGTACCTCGATTCGTTAGGGCTCATCGCGATAAACGCGAATATGCTCCAGCTCGCGGCAAGGCCCAGATAAAACCAGAGCCTCTTCTTGCTAATCTCTCGCCAGGACCGTGCCCAAAATATCCTGTCATAGGCTAACGCCAGCAACGGCGCGGTGACCATGACAGTCTTGCTTGCCATGCCAGCCGCGCAGAACAAACACGAGGCCGTAAACCAGCCGCGCGCGCGCGTGGCGCTGCCGAGACCGCGCGCCGCCGCGTACATGGTCAACAGATAAAAAAGCCCCATCAATGATTCGGAACGCTGGAAAATATAGGTCACGCTCTCGGTCTCAAGCGGATGCACTACCCATAAAAGCGCCGTGGCGAAGGCGATGGCGTCGGGAGAATAGCGCTTGGCGAGCGAAAGCTTCGGCGCGCGCATGGTACGCCTGATCAGCCCGAATAACGCCAGCGACGAGAACGCGTGGATAAAAAGATTAACCAGGTGATAGCCGAACACATCCAGCCTGTTGAAAAAATAGTTAAGCGCGAAAGATAACCTGACCAGCGGACGCGAAGTCCCGTGTATGAGCCTGCCCAAAGGCCAGAGGTGACGGATGAGCGTATCGTTCTTGATGCTTACGAGACCGTCGAACATAAAAGGACCGTTGAAGCTGTTATAATACGCGGCCAATGCCGCGCAACACAAAAGAAACGGCAGTAAGAATTTCTTCATAAATGGGGTCAGAATTATTTATTTTGCTTGATGTTTGCCGATCTCATGGCGAAAAAAACCGCCACAAAAAGACCTTCCGCGATAAATGACGCAACGCCCAAGGGCTCAAACCACGCATCAGGCTCAGCCGGGATAAAGGGCAGACCGACGCTGCGGCTGAGGACATAGCCGGCGAGCGAAACAATCGCTACGAAAAACCCAAAGCCCCAGCCCAGAATACGACTGCCGCGAAAGATGCCGATCGCGGCTGCCAGCGCGCAGGCGCCGTTCGCATAAAAAAGCCAGCCTTTGTATACCGCGTCGCCAAAGCTATCCGGGGCGTCGATCACATGGATCAGCCCGGAGGCAAGTATCAGCGCTATCCCCAGCCATTTGAAGATGCTTTGCGCTTTTCTCACGCTATTTAACTCCCAATTCTCTCAATATCCACATCATCGGACACCAGTTGGTAAACGCCGACTGGAATAAATTAAGGCCCACGAAAGCGGTAAACCAGAGCCACCCGGGATTGACATAATGCGCCAGAAGCAGGCTGGCTAAGATAAAAAACCCCGCTATGCCGCGTAACATTCTATCCATCATCGCACCCCCTTTTTAAAAACTGTACCGGACGCGCGCGTAGACATTCTTGTTCTTTTTCATCTGCGCGAAATCCGTCTGCTCACCTTCCCCCCAGGGCAGGTTCACTCCGGCCACCAGCTTCCACTGGTCGTTGATATCGTAACTTACCGACGCCCGCGCGTAGCCGTCCCGGTCAGAGGGAGAATAGAAATTAAACAAAGAAACCATCACGGTCTGGTTCTTGAAAAGTTTGGTTACGCGCTGCGTGATCAAATGCCTGGACTCATCCCAGAAGAAATCCTGCGGAAGCAGCGCGCGCTTGTACGCCGCGTAATCAAGTTTCTGTTCATAATAATACTGAACACCTGCCTTTAAATCGTGGCCGAGATCTTTTTCATAACCAACCAAAAATTTGGCCGAAGAATTCTCAATAAGACGGTTATCGCCTCTTGGGTCCTCGGGTGAATGCGCGTACCCCGCTTCAGCATTTGCAATACCTCCCAGGAAAGGCCCTCGTAAGCTTGCGCCGAAAACATCCTGACGCTCGTAATAAAGCTGCCTGGCTGCTTCATTCTTGTAACTGCGCGGCATTTTATCGAATCCCCTGGACAGATACAACGCTGCTTCAGCGCTCCCGAAATTCCGGTAAAGCCTGAGCGCGTACTCGAAATTCCTCGCCTCTTCTCCGGGCGAGGCCAGGTCCCGGTCAGAATCCCTCCCGGCAATGCCTCCCTGGAAACTGTCAAAGAACGACAGGCGGTCGCCTTCGGGGATAGTATTGGGGACAAAATGCGGCATCGCCACGAAATCGATATTCACTATCTTAGGGTAAAACGAAAGTTTCAGCGCGTCTGACGGTTTTTTTAAATACTCATCGTCTCTTCCCATGTAGAAGGAAACATAATCTTTCGGGAACACGTCATTGATGAAAAGATAATCTCCCGTGCCCCAGGTCAAGACCTGGCGGCCTATCTTTACGTCCATGAACCCCGCGGGAGTAAAGGAAAGGTTCGCTTCGCGTAATTCAGAACCGGTCTTGCCGCCGAAATATTCATCGACGGTAAGGTCTCCTTTAAAACGAAAGATCCCCTGCCAGCGCGAAAGCAGATTGTCGCCTTCAAAGGCGTACTGGTTTTTCAGCTGCAGCCGCTCTTCTGCCATATTGTAACTTTTGTGTTTAGTCGGCTTGTCATCGCTTACCCGCAAGCCCATGGCCCCTTCAATGAAACCGTGCCATGAAGAAAGCTCCGCGAAAGAAGGCTCAGTTAACGCCGCAAGGGACAAAAACGCGCCAATACATATGATCAAGCGGTTCTTCATCTTTTACCCCTTGATCCACTGCATCGGAGGATTACGCAGGTACCGCTCGGTGAATATGTCGTCTTTAAGCCCCAGGTCGTAGGCGATATTCGTAAACTCCGCCACAGTCGAACCTCCGGAATTTAAATCCGACGCCTTCATTCTGGCGATGGTAGGATACCCCTGGACTTCTTTTACCTCCAGGACCTCTACCGTCCGGTAAAGCGTGCCCTCTTTATCGTAGTACTCTGCTTTCAGCGGGATAAAACTCTTGTTATCCACCCAGACTTTGTAATAGGAAAATTCAACCTGGTCGGCGTCTTTAGGCGTGTTCTTCAGCACATATTTATTCTCTTGCGGCGATAGAAGCTCATGCGAATCAAGGTCGACGCTGCGGCCGGAAACGTCTTCATAGAGGAAATTCGTGCCGGCGAAGCTCGAGCGCTTATCCGAGGCCGCGACCCTGCGCACCAGGTCCAGCGCCGGAAGATACAGCCAGCGGTCATCGTCCTTGCCCAGATGCTTCCAGACGATGTAGGACATTCCCTTGACGTCATTGGGCTTGTGGAAATAGACGTAGTATTTCTGCTCGCCGTTATCTTCTATGTTCAGCCGCAAAATGGTCATTTCGCGCTCTCGGTTCCTTCCCTGCGCGTCGGTAACCGTCATCTTCACCAGGGAGCGCCCGTCTTTGCCCTGGTAATACGCCATGTGGCTTGATTTGCGGGCGATCTCATCCGCGCTCATCTGCGCCCTGGCAACGGTACACGCGGCAGCTAAAATCAACGAAGTCAATACTATGGTTCTTTTCATCAGGCCTCCTTCTTGAAAAAACATTTCTTCATCTTTGAAATAAACGCGCATGACGCAGCAAGCACAAGCACGCTGCCTACCGACGCAAGCGTCGCGACGTTCCACTTTACGCCGGTATAGGCTACCAGCACGTACGCGATGCCTCCGGCGACTACCAGCGACATTAAAAGGCACTGCGAACAGGAACCCAGGAACTTATTCGAAGATTCATAGAAAATGACCCCCGGGTGCATGGACACTATCGCGGGCAGGATCATGAGCGTCCCGATGCTGGCAAAAAGCATTATCGCGAACATAAAAAAGCCGACCGTGTTATACGGCACGAGCGGCGAGATAAAAAGCGGCAGGAAGCCGATAGAAACGACTATGGCATTGCGTAATATCGCCCGGTAAGGCGTCAGGAACATCTCCTCCGAAGCATCTTTCCAATTGCCTTTAACCGCGTACAATGCCTTGGCGCGCTCGATAAAGTGTATGGCAAAGTCTATCGCAAGACCCAAAGTCAGCGCGGAAAGCACTGCCACCGGCATATCGTATTCTTTGCCGATAAGGCCAAGCGAGCCGTAGATAAAAAGCACGGTTACGGTCATGGGGATCATGGCTACCAGCCCTGCTATCACCGAACGAAGCAGTATGATCATCATCAAGAGCACGATGATGAAGCTCCCGATGAAATTCCAGAGCATGCCTACCACCATTTTGTTCTGCCAGACCATATTGATGTAGGTAAGGCCTGACCAGCTGTAGGAAACCTCCAACGGCGGCGGATTATTCTCCATGAATGCGTCCGCGTCGCGCTCCACGCGGGCCATTGCCTGGTTATCCCCGCTCTTCAACTGGAGCCAAAGGTTCGCTTTTGAATAATCGGGGGTGATGAAATGGAAAAGGTCATCGGGTTTATGGGAATTCTCAAACGATAAAAGGCACTGCGCCACTGCCTGGCGCGTTTTGGGGATGGTATTATACCCCTTATCCCCTCCCATGAGCTCGTAATAAACCTTTTTTGTGATATCGGCTATTGAAGTAGATTTACCTACTCCCCCTTCCCGGTAAAGATACTCCTGCAGTTTCTCTATATACGTAAGCATTGCCGGCTCTTTGAAAATTTCAGCTGATCTATCTTTTGCCTCAAAGACAATGTAGGCGCTGTAGGTGCCTCCGAAATGGCTGTTTAAGACGATATCGGATATGCGGATGGGATGGCGCCTGGCAAACCATTTGGTGGGATTATCGTTTATCCTGATCTTGGATATCCCGTACAAAGAGATCATCACGACGATGACGGTCCCGAGTAAGACCAGTTTCCACCTGCGCACGGTCATGCGTCCAAGGCCCACCAGGAATTTTGAAAGCAGACCCGCCTTCAGCGCTTCGTGCGTCACCCCGAAATCCTTTAACTTTTTCTCATTTAAGAGCGCGATGTACGCCGGGACAAAAAGCACGGTTGCCAACCAGGCTATACCTACCCCGATCGCCACGAAAATACCGAAAACCTGTATAGGCGGTATCGGCGCAAAAGACAGAGAAAAGAAACCCGCCATGGTTGTAATAGAGGTAAACAGGTTAGGGATGAACAGCGTTTTTAACACATGGATAATGGTCTTATTCTTGTCCTTTCTGGCGGCGTAGTCTTCAAAAAAATCGCTCAACAGGTGGATAGAATCCAGCACGCAGATCGGCAAAAGAAAGATAGGGATCATCGAGCTCATGATATGTATGGGAAACCCAAACCCGACCATAAGCCCCATGGTCAATAAAACCACATCCATTGCCATGATGATCGGCAAGAGCACCAGATTGACATTCTTAAAGAACCAGAGCATCAGCAAAAAGATGACCAGTATCGCAAGCGGCGCTGAAACCCCCATCTGCACGAACATCTCTTTGCCGAAAGCGTCCTCGGCCAGGGGCAACCCTGTCAGATAATACTGCTCATCGCCCTTATACGACTTCAAAATATCCTGTATTGTCTTCGACACCCTGTAGCTTACGTTTTTTTCCTTAATCGGCACATAGATGCATAATGCCTTGGCGTCCTGCGAGATCAGGGTATTATAAAAGAGAGGGTTTGCCATTGCCCTGTCCTTGATGCGGGCGGCGTCCGCTGCGGTGTAAGGCGGTTTGTCCATCAGCCATTTAAAAACCACTTCGCCGGGAGCCCCCTGGCTGATATCGTCCTTGTTGGCAAGGCTCATCAGCTCGTATGAAGCAACCCCGTCTATCTTCTTTATCGCCTGCGTAATGAGGTATACTTTCTTCAAAGTCTCCGGGTTGAATACGCCGTGGGCGTCCTTTTCATTGACTACCCCTAAGACGATATAATCGTACAGGCCGAATTCTTTTTTAACCTCTTTATGGAATACGCGGACAAATTCTTTTTCCGGAAGCATGTTTTCCGGGTCGGTATCTATTTTTACCTTTAAGAACTGCAGACACGCCAGTAAAGTCAAAACGCCGGCCACGGCAAAGACGACCTTGGGCCTGCGCAGCGCGAACTGTATCATTTTCTCAAACACGTACGCCTCTCTTTCCTCTAGTTGTCCCGTAATGCCCTGATCAGCCCCTCTACCCTTTTGTCTAAAATGCGGTAGCAGGCTTTAGTCCCCTCTTTCCTTATCTGCACCAGGCCGTGGCTTTTCAGGATGTGCAAGTGCTGGGAGACCGTTGACTGCGGCAGGCCCAGAGCCTTGACCATCTTCTGGACGTTGCATTCGTTTTTCGAAAGCAGTCCTTCGATGATCTTCAGCCGTACCGGGTGGCCCAGGGCTTTCAAGATCCCGCTTTTCTCTTCATACATGGACATCATGCCTCCTCTTTAAACTATCGTATAATCGCAATAATACAATAAAACGATTGATTTGTCAAGCACAATATGCTTTTAAAACTTAAGGCGCGCAAACAGCGAGTACGATTTCGGCGCACCCGAATAAGCCTCTTTGAGCGTCTCGGGGATATAATGGACGCTCAACGCCCCGCCTAAGCCCCAGCGCATGCGCCGCCATTCGGGAAAATCATAGACATAACCTATGGAAAATTTCTTGATGTCATAAACTTTTCCGGCCAGCGGGTCATCCTCATCGAATAGCTCGTCTTTCTCGACATATTCGAAACGGCCGAAAAGCGTATGGGATTTCAGGAAATTAACGGCTGACTCAAGCAAAAAGGCGTTGGTGGCAAGGCCGGGCTTTTTGTGGTTACGACCCCAGGCAAAAGTCATCTGCCAATTCCCGTCTTTAAGCCTCCGGTTATACGTTGCGGAAACAGTCAACCTGGCCACATCCACGGAAGGCTCAAGCTGTTCAGGGCTGTCGAGTCGGCCATAGCTTACCTGGAGAGATAAGTCCCGGCCGGGATTACAGGTAATCCTCCCTGAATAAGAGTCTAATTCTGGCGCCTCCACGTCCCAGCGGCGCTCGTTCGGTTCCCTGCCGCGGAACGCCGAACCATCGACTTTAAACCAACCGAAAATGTATCCTACGGTAATTACCCCGTAGGTAATATGCGTCGAATCCAGCCAATGATGCCCCAGCGGCGCTTCGGGGTTATCCACACCCGAGAAACGGTGCATGAAAGCGGGAGGCCCCAATGCCGGCTCGCCCGGCAGCCCCAGGTAGCAAAACGCCGAGCTCTTTTCTGAAAGCGGCAGGCTATACGTGAGAGCTTCTTCCATAAAAAAATCATGCGGATGCTGGCGGTCTATTAAAGGATGGATCCCGTCATAAGACTCTCCTGTCTGAAATAACAAAGGGTAGCCGCGCTTGCCCATCAAGGGATCCAGCGAAAGCATGCTGCGAAAACCAAGCGTCCCGGGGCCCGCTTTACGGTCAGCCTTCAACATAAACATACTGGCGCTAAACCCCTTACTGTTTCCTCTTTTGCCTCCTTGATGGTCATATATCCCCAACACATAGCCGTGCAGCATAAAGTTCCAGCCGCTTTGCACGAAATGCGCGCCGTGCATGGGAGAAGATCCCGGCTGCCAGCTCGTGCCTGACGCTTCCCGCGTCATGCCGGCCATATCGTGGAGCAAATGTTCTTCTTGAGCATATGCCGGTAACGCCAGATTAAGCAGCAACACAAATGAAAAAAATATGTTCTTTTTCATAAAAGAATAATGCTGACCCCGTTTTTTAACGATAATTTTGCTGGGTGATGACGATATCGCTGATCAGATAGTAGTATTCGCCGTGAGAACCAAAGCCGTAGTATTTTGCTGTGCCGAATTTGTGCTCCCTGATATCCAGCTTATTGCCGGTAATCTTAATGACGGGAGAATTCAACCGGTGCTTCATGACATCCTTGATCTTATGCCCTGTTTCTGAGTCTAAAGGAAACAAATACGCGCTGCAGAGGCTCGCCTTCCCCGCTTCCGCGCCCGGCGAATTACAGTGGAGAAAATCACCGTATTGCTGTTTCAGTTCCCTTACCCTTGGCATCGGGATCACAAAGAAACCTGCTATGCGCGACCGGTCATAAAATGCATTATTCACCAAAAACGAGGCTGTCGATTCAGGCTGCATCACCGCCTCAATATAGTGTCTTCCGTATTTAATTGTTACCTCCTGGCCATCAATCAGGATCTCTTTGGGGGATTTGAAAAAAGTCACTCCGGCCGTAAAAACGAGCGCTATCAAAACCAGCCCTATCAATGTCCTCCTGTCCATACTTCCTCCTTCAGGCTACTTCTTTGCAGTTTCCCTGACAATCCTCACATCATCCACCAGGTAGATTATCTCAGGTGTTCTGGGGCTTACCCTTTCTCTTTTCTCAAAGGTGTGCTCTTTTATGTTTAGCCTTCGGCCGGTCAATTCTATGACAGGGTTGTATTTGAGCCGATGCAGTAACATTTTGATCTTACCTGCAACATTCTCATTCGCGGCAAACATGACCACGCGGGTAAAGCTGTGGCTTTTTATCTCATTGGTCATGATATCGCATTCCCCGTACAGGGCCACCGCCTCCCCCACTTCCTTCAACTGGTCCATGGTGCTGGTCAGAAGCATGGCATTCGCTGCCTCCGTCTCTTCGCCCAGGCCGTCGTGCAGGATAAAACAGTCCTTTGACGCGCTTCCCATATCGGCCGCGATATGGGTCATTGCGAAATCGATAGTGACGCTGTTGCCCCGGATCTCGATATTGCTGGGCAGGGTATGCGGCGTAGCCGCCGAAAACAAAAGTTTAAGCGAAATCACCACGGCAAAGCCGACCGCTAAAGCCAAATCCCTCTTATCTCTTCCTGTCATTTTGTTAATGGGGTCAGAATTATTTTCTTTCCCTAAGGACAATAAAACTTTGTATAAATTGCAAGGCCTTTCCCCGGTCTTTTATCGGAATTCCCTGGCCGGTCTGCAGCACTTCGGCGCCGTCCTTTAAGACATAGCGCAGCATCCCCCTGTTTGCCCAATCCCGGTAGATCTCGTAATTATTCTGCATAATGTCCGAGACGGCCTTTTCCTGTTCAAGGCCGGATATCTTTTTATCGCTTTCATACCGCCAGGCCTTATACGCTTCGTGACCCAGGACTAATTGCACCTGCCTGATCATATGCAGAGGCACCACCGCTGCTTTTACGCCAAAAGGCTCAATCGTCCGGAGAGAAGGAATAAACCGGCCATAAGGTACACTACCGCGAATATCAGCCTGAGCTTATCGCTGTCCCGCACGAACACTGTCTTTAATACCAAAGGCGACGTATTCATCGTTATGATACTCACGCTGCCTCCCATCTGACACGTCTAAATAAAAAACCCGGGTCCTTTTTACCCGGGCTTAATCTTCCTTAGCTGTAAGCTGCCTTCCCTGTCATTCCTTACCCCTTATTTAAAAAGTAATTATATCACTTTTTGGAGTAAATGACAATGGCAAACCCCCTTCTTTGATAATACCCTGAAATGATAAAGTTGTCGAAAAAATTGTCCCGGTGATGATCAGCGCTTTATAAAAAGCGGAAAAGGCCTATTCGGCCTTCCCCGCTTTTACTTACCAGAAATTCAATTATTATTTTTTCTGGCAGTTACAGTTTGCACTGCAGGCGCCTTGGGCGCACTTACAGCTATCCTTAGAGCAACAGTTTCCTTTGCATGCGCACGTACCGTTAGTGCAGCATCCTCCCTTTGCGCACGCGCAGGAGGTCTTGGCACAACAGCTATCCGCTGCTACGGCATATCCAGCGCCAAGCAGCATAGACAAAACCACAGGAAGCACAAAAATATACTTTTTCATAAGTTTACTCCTTTATGAAATATGATTGTTATTTTTGATTAAACAGGATTGAAAGACGCTTTTGGGGGATGAAAAATGTCTACGGAGGACAAATAAAGATAGCCGACATCCGGATTTTTCGCGAGATAGCCAACCAAGGCAATCGAGGGCATGATGTCCCTATTGGGCAGGAATACCGAAGATGTAACCATATGGCGGCAAATACACGCCTTCGCAGTGTCATGGCACTTGGCTTTACCATGGCACTTATTAACAGAACAACACGAACAGCCGTGATTATCCCCGGCAAAAGCTGCTTCTCCGCTTAACCCGCTGGCTAATACCAGAAACACAAGGCAAAGTAAAGCTCGTGGAAATAATCTTTTCATACCCTAAGTATACTCCCTAATTCGGCAAAAAACAATAAAATGAGTGTTTATTTCCTGGTCCCTATTATCGCAAAAATAACAGAAGCGCCTTTATAATCGCAAGCGGACTGGGAGGGCATCCCGGGATATGCAGCGTGACCGGGACTATATCTTTTACCGCGCCTTCGACATAATATGAATCTTTGAATACTCCGCCGTCAAAAGCGCAGTCTCCGCAGGTGATCACGAATTTAGGCGAAGGCACGGCGTCGTAGGTCTTCTTCAGGGCGATGAGCATATTCTTGGAAACCGGGCCTGTCACCATAAGCGCGTCGGCATGGCGGGGCGAGGCTACAAAGTTTATGCCGAAACGCTGGAGGTCGTATATCGGGTTGTTGGCTGCGATGATCTCCGATTCACACGCTCCGCAGGAGCCCGTGTCCACTTCCCGGATATGCAGGGACCGGCCGAATCTCTTGCGGATCAGGGCGTTCAATTCAAGGCCCGCTGATTCAGCCTCTACGGATAATTCCGGCTCAATATGCCTGGTCACCACGCCTTTTAAAATCCTGTTTTTTATTATGTGTAACATACGCTTATAGATCGTTTCCTGAATACGACAGGTCAAAACTTTTATTACAAAGCGGAAAGTCTGGAAGTATATTCCCCAATACCGCGTAGGAAAGCCCCTGCCAATTAAGAAAAGAGGCATCCACTACCTTGCATCTTTCGATCGCGCCCGCCCGGTCTGTTTTAAGCCAGTATAAGACCGGCCCTCTCCAGCCTTCCGCGTACCCTAACGCGCTTCCTTGGGTTAATACCGGCGTGATGATGTGTTCCTCATTTTTACCAAGCTTACCTGCGAATGCTTCGATCAGGCGGCAGGATTCCTCAAATTCCAGGATCCTCACCCTCATCCTCGCCAGGACGTCTCCTGCTTCCTGAGTCACCATTTTAAATCCTGCCTCTTTATACACCCCGGGGAAATATTGCCTTAAGTCAACGGGGATGCCCGAAGCGCGGCCCGCGAGACCGAGCACGCCCAGGTCTTCGGCGGTTTTTTTCCTTAAAACGCCTGTGGTATCTACCCTGTCCATGAAAGAAACGCTTGAATTTAATATTTTCACTAATTCCGCGAAATCACGCTTTATTTTCTTAAGCGACTCAAGAAACTCGTATTTGTTCGCATCATCCATACCGGTTAAAACCCCGCCCACTGCGTTGACCTTCCTAAGATACCTGCTTGCGGTGAGCTTCTCGTTTAACTGCAGAATCGCCTCTTTTAAAAGCGAGGCATATGCGGACGGGAAACTAAACCCCACGTCAACGGCAATGCCGCCGATATCGTTGACGTGGTTATACATGCGCTCAAGCTCCAGAAAGATCGCCCTGAGGTATTCTGCCTGCGGAGATACCGCTACCCCGGAGATCTTCTCTGCTGCTCGGGCGAAAGCGAGTGAGTGCGCGAAGCTCGAATCTCCGCACACGCATTCCGACAGTCTGATCGCGTCGGCATACGTTCTGCCTTCAAAAAGTTTCTCTACCCCCCGGTGCGTGAACCCGAGCCTGATCTCCAGGTTTATGATCGGCTCTCCTGCGGCGCTAAAACGAAAATGGCCCGGCCCGATTATCCCCGCATGCACGGGCCCGACCGGGACCTCGAATATCCCCTCCCCTTCCACCTTGTCGAATTTGTATTCGTTTACCTGCGCTCCCTGGACCCTGTGAAAGTCCTTGCGCAGAGGATAATTGCCTTGCGGCAGGACTTCATCATGCAACCTCAGCCTCCTTACATCGGGACTGCCCTTCGGCTCAATACCGAACATCTCCCGCATCTCTCTTTCGAAAAGGCTGGCTGAATGCATATGCTTCACCAGAGACTCGAAAACCGGCTCCTCTTGCGGGATATCCATGCTTACGATGACCCACTGGCTGCTTTTGAAACCGGCAAACACGCAATTGATCGCGAATGTGCCGGTTTTTTCGCGTTCATCGAGCGCGAAAAACATCATCACCGGGGAAAAAAGTGTTTCATGCAGCGCTACACATGCATCTTTGAAGACCTGCGGACTTACCTTGATCAAAATCTCATCCGCATGTTCTTGCGAAACGGAAAGCGCTTTAAAATCAGGCAATTTCTTTTTTAACCCGGAAATAACCTCTGGGCCAACCATACCAGGTCCTTTCTAATAAGCAGCGCCCCTATACCTGCGGCACTGATCTGAAAGAATAAAAACAAAAACGCCAGCTTCCCGCTTAACGGCTCTCCTGCCGGCTCCATTCCTTTCGGAAGCTTGCCAAAAAGCATCCTTCCGAAATGGTCGATGAAAGCCCCGAAAATGATCGCCAGGAACAAAAGCAGTAATGAAGCGGCAAGATACGAGCCGCTCATGAACGCGGCGATTATGACGAATATCTCGCTAAAAAAGATGGAAAAAGGCGGAAAACCAGCGAGCACAAAAACCCCCAAAAGCGCCATACAGCCGGTAAACGGCATTGCCTTTATAACCCCGTGAATAGCGTTCATATTGTGCCTTTTGTACGCGCGTACGATATTACCTGCTCCGAAGAACATAAAGGACTTGGCCACTGCGTGATTAAATACATGCAGAAGAGCGCCGGCAACAGCCAGAGGAGCGCCCAGGCCAAAGCCGATGGATATAATACCGATATGCTCAATGCTGCTATAAGCAAGCAGGCGCTTCAGGTCCCTCTGAACCAGGATGAAACCGCAGGACAGCCCCAAAGAAACCAGCCCTAATAATACCATCAGGTTCCCGAAAAACGCAAAACCCACGCCCTTTATGACGATAATGCCGAACCTTAAAATCGCGTATATCGCGGTCTTCAACAGCACCCCGGAAAGAAGCGCGCTTATAGGAGCCACTGCCTGGCTGTGCGCGTCCGGCAACCAAGTGTGCATGGGCGCAAGGCCCGCCTTGGTGCCATAACCGACCAGGATAAAGATAAACGCGACTTTCAGGATATTCTTATCCATACGCGCCGCGCCGGCAACCATGTCAGACCAATTCAGGCTTTTGATACCACCGGAAAGGGAAAACGCGTAATAAAAGAGGATGGTTCCCAGGAGCGCGAAGATTATACCGAATGAGCAAATGATGATGTATTTCCAGGCTGCCTCGACCGACTCCTTGGAATTATAAAATCCCACGAGGAATGCAGAGA
>JBFZAN010000059.1:0-47356 GCA_041309005.1 Candidatus Omnitrophota bacterium | reverse complement strand
CCGGAAATAAGGCTTCCTCATATCTATAACAATGCAGAGAAATCGATAAGGTTGATTATCTGGGCTTCACCCAGCATGAATACCTTAGTCACGTACACGGACATAAACAGGATAATAGCGTTGACCGCGGACAAACCGAAGAACATCGCTTTCAGGAAATCAGATAAGCCCGGGAACCCGCGGGCCGCAGAAACGCTTGACCGCAGAGAAGAAAGTATCCGAGTAACGCTTCCCTTGACTAAAGAATACGCCGGCAACGCCTTGCGCGCAGCCGCTTTGTCTTTCACGAACAGCATGCAAGGCAGCGAAAAAACCAAAAACAGGATCCCGCTAGGCAAAAAGGCGGCCTGATAGCCGTTTCTCTCCACGGCCGGCCTGATCGCAAAAAGCGCGACGATAGCCCCCGCATATCCAAGCACTCTTCCAAGCCCTGAAACAGCGCCGATCCTGCCGGGAGGGGCCACGTCAACCAGCAGAGCATTATAAAATACCACCGCGAGCTGGCAGCCGAAATTGGCTATCGCGAAACACAGAAGGCTGAAGAAAACGCTTTGCGTAACACCCAAAAGCATCGTGAATGCGACCGAGAGCAGCGTGCAATACACCAGAAATAACCTGCGCCTGGCAGCGGCATCAGAGGCTGTCCCCAGCAAGGGCGAAAGAACAGCCACCAGCAGCATGGACGCGCCGAATGAAATACTATAGAATATTTCCGGTATCTTTTTTTCTAAAGTAAGCCAGCGGATAAAATATAAAGAGATGACGTTTAATACGAAGAACTGGTTTGCCAGGTCGTATAACGCCCAGGAGAAGATCAAAAAAGCGCTCCTTGCCCCTTTTAAACCCTTGCTCATGTGAGGATCGATTTGGCGGCGCTGACTACCGTTTCCGCACGTATCGCTTTAAGGCAGGCGAAATCCTTAACGCAGTTATGCGCCAGGCACTCTATGCAGCCGACCTCGGCGCGCAGGCTCACATCCTTCCTGCCCAGGGGCCCCCAGCGTGTAGGGCCTAAGCCTTTTTGCGACCTGCCGAAGATAGAGATCACCGGAGTTCCTACCGCCTGGGATATATGCACCGGCCCTGAGTCGTTTGAAATAAACAGCCTGCACCGTTTTAAGAGGCTCGCCAGTTGGCTGACCGAAGTCTTTCCCGCGAGGTTTATCGCGCCGGCACGCATCCTGGCGGAAACTGCCTGAGCCACGGCAATATCTTTCGGGCCGGCGACTACAAACACTTTGAAACCGTATTTCTCCGATAACGCGTCCGCGACCTCGGCAAACCTTTCCTGCGGCCACACTTTCGAAGGGCAGCTCGCCCCGGGATGGATAGCCAGCAATCTGTCCCCGGCGCGTATCCTGAGCTCCCCAAACAGGTCATCGACCCATTGTTCTGATTCCGGCTGGATAGGCATACACGGATTTTTATCCTTCGGCTCGATCCCTAGATACCTCACCAGATCAAGGCTATACTCCAGTTCGTGCTTCCTGCCCAAATGCTTGGCATGTTCCAATTTATCGGTTAGCAGAAACCCCATTTTACGGTTATACCCAATCCGCCTGGGTATACCGGCTAAAAAAACCACTATGTGGGCCCGGTTTACGGGATGCAAAACCAGCGCGAGGTCGAACTTTTTCTTCTTCAGGTTCAACGCGAATTTAACGGACCTCCTCCAGCTTTTGTGTTTTCCGTCTTTATCATAGAGTATCACCTTGTCCAGATAAGGGTTGTGCTCTACGATGTCTTTTGCGTAAGGGCTCACCATCATCGCGATATACGCGTCGGGGTACCTGTCTCTTAGCGCGGCGATCACCGGAGTGGACAGGAGCACGTCCCCTATCCTGTCCGTCCTTACGATAAGGATCCTCTTAAACTCGTTTTCCCCGGGAGCAATGGCAGGCCCGCCCGACAATATGTCCCTTACCTGCCTTAACACGTCTTGCGCCCTTATCTGCTTCATGCATTCGACGGTCCCGAACCGGCACTGCGCTTTCTGGCACGGCCGGCAGAAGATCTGCTTCTTGACGACCCTGAAACGGCTTGACCACGGGCCGTAACGTTTCTCGCTGGTCGCTCCGAAAAGGGCGACTATGGGTATGTCCAGGTAGCTGGCTATCTGCAGCGTCCCCGTATCAGGCGTGATCAAAAGCGATGACTTTTTCAAAAGGTACGCTAATCCCTTAAGCGTGGTCATACCGCAGAGATCATACACCTTACCCAAAGCGCGCTCCTGGATTTGCGCGCAAATAGGCTGGTACGCCTTTGCGCCGACCAGTACCACCTTATTGCCGGCTGCCAGGCTCTCGCAGAGCCTGCTGAATTCCTGCGTCCCCCAGCGTTTTGTCCCTCCTGCCGTCGCGGGGTTGACCACGATAAAAGGGTCATTATCCGATATGCCGTACCGGCGTAAAAGGCCGTCCACGGAAGCCGCGTCTTGAGGGCTTGCGAGCAGGGATCGTACCTGCCTCCGATCTAACGACGGCTGAATACCCAATGCCCTCTTGAGCCTGTACATATTGCGTTCCTGCATGTGGCAGACGGAGGCGGGAATACGCAGTAGCGCGGAAGTCCTGTAGCGGGCAGGCAGGAGCGCTCCGAAGAATGAATTACGGAAATCGATCACCGCGCCGAACCTTTCCTGCCTAAGAGCGAAGAACAGCTTGATCTTATCCCGCAGTTTCGAATGCTTATCGAAAACGATCAGCCGGGCGATAAACGCGTCCCCCTCGAACACTTCCTTTGATCTGGGGCCGACCATAACGGTGATTTTGGCGCCGGGAAAATTATCCTTCAAATAGTCAAGCGCAGGCAGCGTCAGGATCACGTCTCCAATATTGCTCAGTGTGATAAATAAGATTTTATTTATTTTCTTCATCTTTCTCTACGGATAAGGCGTTTTACGTGGGCCAATACGTCCTGGGGCATGATCGCTTTCATGCAGCGGTTATCCGCGCAGTCCGAGACATAACAGGGGATTTTGCACCCCGTATTTTTTTGTATCACAATCGCTTCACCCGCGGGGTACGGCCCGGTAAGCGCTTGATGCGTCGGCCCGAAGAGGGCTATGATCTGTTTTGCTCCCGCGGCGTTTGCGATATGCAAAGGCCCGGTGTCGGCGGTGATGAATATATCCAGGCGCCTGCACAAAGCGCCCAGCTGTTTGAGGTCGAACTCACCGCAGGATACCACGGGCTTCTGATGCATCAAAGCGGCGATCTGAGCCGCCAGCGCCAGGTCTTCCTTACTGCCGGTGATGACTATCTTGGCAGCGCATTCCTTTATCACCCCATCCGCCAGCAGGGCGAAATATTCTTTCTGCCAGCGCTTGGGATGCCAGTTCCCGCCGGGGTTTATTCCTACGACAAAGTCTCCTTTTCTGATTCCGTGCGCCTCCAGGAAATTGCTTACTGCTGCCGCATCCTCTTTTCCGGGGAAGAATTCGGTGAATTTGTCCTTTACCGTAAGGCCCGCGCCCTCGATTACGCCCAGATAATATTCTATCCGGTGAAGCGAATCGCGGGGCGGCGGCATAATACGTTTGGTTAAAAGCCACGCGCGTTTCCCGGTATAATAACCTATTCTTTCCGGGATGCCCGCAAGCCAGACTAAAAGCGCCCGCGTCAAGGAACGGTGGAGCAGGAATACCGTATCGAACCTTTTTTTTCTTAACAACAGGATGAATTTCAGCTTGCCCAGGGCACTTCTGTGTTGCCCGGATTCATCGAATATGATGACCTCGTTGAGGCTGGGGTTGCCTTCAAGGATAGCCCGGCAGCGCGGCGGCACTATGCAGGCGATAAAACTCTCCGGATAGTTATAGCGGATGTTCCTGATCACGGCGGTAGAGAACAATACGTCCCCCAGCCAATTCACGTTAAACACGAGTATCCTTTTAGTCTCCATACCCTATACTTTTTTTACGGCTCAGGTACTGTTTTATCCCGACATAATAACCTGAGGCTTTCGCCCAAAAACTGAACAAATTTCCGTCCCGCTCGGTAATCTTTACCCTTTTTAAGGCAAATACGTCGTTATCGGGTATCGACTTGCCGGGCGAGGTCGCCACTGCCAGGGTATATCCCGCGTCTATAACTGCCTGCCGTACTTTACGGTTAAACCCTCCTACCGGATAGCTGAACGTCAAAACAGACCTATGCAATTTGTCTTCCAGTATTTTCTTTGAATCCGCCACCTGCGACCATAATTCCTCATCCTGCCCTACCTCGGGAAGATACGGATGGTCGAGAGTATGGCTGCCGATGGTAACCAGCCCCGAATAAAGCAACGTGCCGATTTCATCCCAGTGCAGCCTGTCGGGCCTGCCGATCTCATTAACGATCACAAAGATCGTGGCGGGAATACGATACGCTTTAAGGACCGGAAAAGCGTAGGTATAATTATCCCTCCTACCGTCATCGAACGTCACCGCAATGGTCCTGGAGGGGATCTTTGTTTTTGTCCTGATAAAAGAAGCTAATGTTTCAAGGGCCACTACATTATAATGGCGCTCGGCGAGAAACCTCATCTGCCGCTCGAAGGTATTCCGGGAAACCGAAAGCGAATCCTTGCTCTGGGGGCTTTCGGTTATAGAATGATACATTAGTATGGGGGGGATATAGACCGCAGCGCCGATGCGTATGACCGCGCACGCAAGCAATACAAATACCACAAAAAATATCCCTAGGAATTTCTTTTGTTTAGACATTCCAGATACGCCTCCTCGGTCTTATCCACCATCGTCTCCCGGGAAAAGTTCCTTTCTATGAATTCCCTCGCGGCCGCTCCCAGTTCTTTTGCCTTTCCGGGGTCCCTTAGCAATTCCGTTATCGCGCCTGCCAGCTGCGGGGCATTTGCGGCCTCAACCAGCATCCCGTTACGGCCGTCCTGTATCAAGCTCTTTATCCCGCCCACGGCTGAGCCGATGACCGGCAGCCCGCAGGCCATCGCTTCCATCAATCCCAGGCCAAGACCCTCCTTGATGCTCGGCATGACGAATATGTCGGTCGCCGATAATACGGGCAGCGTGTCCGAAACGGAATCGATAAACACTACGTGCTTGTCTAAATTCAAGTCATTAGAGAGACGGACCAGATCTTTCTTCATCCTGCCTTGCCCCACTATCAACAGCGTGGCCTTCGGCTCCTGTTTCACCACCTCCGCCATCGCCTTTATCAGATACGCATGGCCTTTTACGTCGGAAAGCCTCGCGACAATACCTATGACCGGCCCTGCTTCAAGCCCCAGCGACATCCTCGCCTCCTGCCGGCTACGGGCGTCCGGAACCCTGAATTTACCGATATCGATTCCGTTGTGGATGAGCCGTATGCGCGATTCCCCGACCCCGAAATCATTTACCAGGTGCTCCTTTACCTGCTCACTTATCGCTATAATTACGGATCCCCAGCAGGAAAACAGGCTGCGGGACAGCCTCTTTTGAAAAAACCCGTGGCAGGTTGAAAGGTAAGGCCGGCGGCTTGCGGCTGCCAGCATGCTCCCCAGTACCTGCGTCACCCGCGTGTGCGCGTGAATGACATCTATGTTCTTTTTCTTCATTTCAGGAAGTAATTTAACGAAACTTATGAAAACCTTCGGGTGAAATTCCTGTTTTGTCCGTATAGGAACAGGGATATGCCCGATGCCCTGCCCGATAAACGCCTCGACCTTCTCGCCTCCTCCTGAAGCGATATACACGCAATGGCCTTTCTCTTTAAGGCCCGCCGTCAAGGTGAGGCAGTAACTGGTTATCCCGCCGGTATCAAGATGTGAAGTGAGGAAAAGTATGTTCATTTTAAAAGTGTTTCTATTGCATTAAGAACATCTCCCGGCTTTATCTGCTCCAGGCATTTCCTCCTGCTGCACGTTGGCCTGTAACAGGGGCTGCACGCCGTCTTGGCCTTGAGCACTACGCAATGTTTCACCGGCGGCATGTGGCGCTCGGGGTCGGTGGGGCCGAAGATCGCGACCAGCGGTGTGTCCTGGCTGGCGGCGATATGCAGGGGCGCGGAGTCTCCGGAAACATACGCGTTACAGCGCCTGATCAGACAGGCCAGTTGGTTTACCGAAGTTTTGCCGCAGCCATTGATCGGTTTCACGTTTTTCACCTTGGCGATCAAGGCGTTGGCCGAAGGTATATCGTTCTCAGTGCCTGTCAGCACGGCGCGCATATCCCGATGGCCCAACTCTTCGCATAACTTGACGAGATACGCGAAAGGCCAGGCTTTGGTTGCCCACCTCTGGCTCGCCGCGATGTTGATCCCCACAAGCTTATGCTGAGGGCTGATCCATTCCGACGAGAGCAGTTCCTCTACGTAATGTTCGTCCTGAGGGGTAGGCCAAAGCTCCAAATGCGGATTTTTCAATTCTATCCCCAGAAGATGCAAAATCCTGAACTGATGGGGAACAGGGCCGATTTTCGGCTTATCGTCCTTTATGCGGTGATTAAGCAGAAACCCCAGCTTTTTATTATCGTAACCGTAGCGGTGAAGGGCCAGAGACAGCCAGGCAAGGAGGTGGCTCTTACGGTTATTCTGCAGGTCTATCACCAGGTCAAAATTCTTTTTTCTCAGGGAAGAGGCGAGCCTCAGGAAACCGGCGACCCCCTTCTCTTTATTCTTGAAATCGCACACCAGCAGTTCATCTATATACGGGCACGTAAGCAGCGCCTCTTTTGAGGCATCCCCCACCAGCACGCTGATTTCATTCTTGTGCACGCCGTCCTGCCCGGGGAACCTCTCCCTGAGCGCCCTGATCGCTGCGCTGGTCAGGATCACGTCTCCAAGGGAACTGAATTTAATGACCAGGGCCTTTACCTCATCCAACGCCTCTTTATATACCTCAATGGTATGGCGTACCATCTGCTCTACGGTATATTTCTCCTTCACCCTCTTATAGGCATTCTGCGCGAGCTTTCCGGCTAAGTTCCCATCCTGCGCGATCCTGATTACCGCCAGAGCCATGGCGTCGGGGTCAGCGGCGGTCACCAGGAGCCCTGTTTTATTGTCTTCTATGATGTCGACCACCCCTCCCACATTCGTCGCTACCACCGCAACGCCGCTTGCCTGGGCCTCTATAATAACCCGGCCGAATGCTTCCTGGGTAGTAGTAGCCAGCACCAAAAGATTAAGGTGCCTCAAGACCTCCGGAACGTCCTTCTGCGTGCCTAAGAACTGGGTACAATGCCAGAGGCCGGATCTTTTTACCAAATCTTCCAGATGCTCTTTATATGCCGCCTTGGAGTCAGGCGCGTCCCCCACTATCCATATCTTCAGGCCCGGCACGGCTTTTATCACCTGGGCCATGGCTTTGATAAAACAGGGGTGGCCTTTTATCGGCGTAAGCCTGCCGATGATACCCACATTGAATTCATTGCCGGTTTTTTTCTCCTGCGGCAGGAACTTAAACCTTTCCAGGTCAACGCTCCTGGGTATCAAGCGTATCCTTTCATGGGGGACGCCGAAATCATCGACCATGCGCCTGCCGATAGCCTGGCTTGGCACGATCACTCTTTTTGCCCAGCCCATCACACGGCTGAAAAAATGCTTTTTGTAATAGCCGTGGCAGGTGGTGACAAACATCCTGCCCGTAAGCCGGCTGGCAAAATACGCGATCCACGCCGGGACGCGGGAACGCGCGTGCACGATATCTATCTCCTCCCGGCGTATGATTTCAGCCAGTTGGCTGACCAGCTTCAGCGCGCTCAGCAAAGACTTCTTATGCACCGGCAGGCTGTAGTGGATGGCGCCGCCGGCCGTCAGGTCTTTGACCAATTCTCCTCCGTTTGAAACTACCACCGCTTTATGGCCGAGTCTTACCAAATGCTTTGCCAGGTCAAGCGTTCCGGTCTCCACTCCCCCCACCCTTAATTCCGGTAATACCTGCAATACGTTCATTTTTGTTCTTTTTTGTGAAAAAACTGTTATAATAATTCTATGGTCAAAGAAAAAGACGTCGTCAACCTGCTCTTATTCGTGGCAATAGCGCTTTTGATACTCGTCACCATCAATTACGCCGTCTTTATTCTCTCCCGGATGCAAAAAGTTCCTCAAAGTAACCCCCGCCCTGCCCCCGTCAAATTTCAGGAACCATCCTTGAAGCCTGATGACAGCGAATACAGAAAGATAATCGAAAAGTCAAGATCCGATTACAAAGATTTCATGGACAAAAAAATCCCGCTCCCCTGACGCCCGTCTTACACTATCCTTTCCAGCGCTTTTTCAACGGCAGCGGCGTCGTTCAAGGCCAAAGGAGGCCGGGTCTGCCTGTATAAACCCTCGATAACCGAAGACAGCTCGCCGGGAGGGCTCAAATAGACGTATCTTTCCTTCGCCATATGCTTCAGGAAACGGCCATGGCGGCCGCCAAGCGCCGAAGAACCGAATACCACCACAAACCTGCCGGAACTTGCGGCTTCCGAGATCATGGAGATGCTTTCCGCAGACACTACCGCCACGTTACTTAAGCCCAGTATGCCTCCGACCGCTTCAGCCACATTCTCTTCATTTGCGATGACCACCGCCGCGGCGCGGGGGTAGCCCTTGAATGCTCCCTTTACCAGCCTCTGTACTTCCCCGGAAGTACGCCTGGACGTCGTAACCAGTATCCTCGCGTCAAGCTTCTCGGTTACCGCTTTTATCTGCGCTATGGCCTCCGACACCGATTCTCTGGAGAGGGAGAAATCCTTCGTATCGCCCCCGAGTAAAAGTCCTATAGAGAATACTGTAGCGCCATCCTTAAGGCCGAATCTTTTTGCGAGCGCCTGCGAAGCCATGTTCAGATATTCGGGATTTATCAGGTTCAAAGCGCCGTCGGTTGTTACGACGTTCTTTCTTTTAGGCGGATTATCATGGCGGGGCATCACTGCAAGGTCGAATTTCCCGATACTCAGCAGCGACGGGCGCATGATGGTTATCGACTTCGCCCTGTTCTCCCTTGATAAGAGCAGATTGACCGCGGCAAGCGAAGAGCCGCAGGACACTATATAATCGTACTTTTTGCCCATCAGGTAACCGTAGGTCTCTTTTGCCAGGAGCCCCTTAAGGCATTGCATGCACCCCTGGCAGCTGTACGTACCCGAGAATACCCCGCACACGGTGAGCGCCCGCCTGCCGAAACTGCTTCTAAACCCGATTTCTTTCGTATCGATATCCGCCCGGATCCCGTTTTTCTTAAGGAGGCCCTGCAAAAGAGCGGCGACAGCCTGCGACTGGCGAAGGTGGCCGGTCTTACCGTCGCTCAAAAGCAGGATGCTCCTTTGCCCGGAGTACTTCCAGACCTTATAGGACCAGAGGTATTCTTTCGGATATACCCTGATATACTTCTCGAAGACGCCGATTATCCCCTGCACGTTATCGCGTATGTCTTTTGCCTGGTCACCGGTCTTCTTCAACTCAAAAGCCGGCTCAATGAATATTTTAACGTACGCTCCCCGCGTGCGCGTAAAAAAAACAGGCAGTAACGCGCAGCCGTATTTTAACGCCAGCCTTACCGCTCCGGTGCTCATCGAAGCTTCTTTGCCGAAGAATTTCACCGGAACCCCGCTTTTACCGCCCTGATCCATTGTCATGCCTACGGCCTCATTCGCCTTCAATACTTCTATCAGCCGCTTTGTCTGGTCCTGCCTCTGGATGATCCTGCAGCCTTTAAGGCTGCGATACGAATTCAACAATCCGTTCAGGCGGGGATACTCCTGGTTCTGGATCAAAAGATTCACGGGAAAACCGAGGTTGGCGCTGATGATATTGGAAAGCTCCCAGCTGCCTTCGTGTATTCCTGCGAAGATAACGCCCTTGCCGCGCCTAAAAGCCTCTTCCACGTGCGCCAGCCCTTCGACACTGATATATTTGCGGATATAATCGCGGTCGATAGCGGGGATAAAAAATACCTCTATCAGGTTTTGGCCGAACGCCCGGTAAGACTCTCTTACTATCCTCTTTAACGCGCAAGGGCTGCGCTCTGCGCCGAAAGCGGTCTTGACATTGGCAAAGGCGACAGCCCTGTGCCTTGCGTCAAACGCATAGGCAAGCTCGCCTATTGCCCTGCCCAGCGCCAGGCTAAGGGCAGGAGACAAGCTCCTTACAAAAGGCCCCAGGAACCTAAGCAGTATATAGCTTACGTAGTCGATTATAAAAAGCTTCTTCATTTTTCGTGATCTTTAATGCGATACGCAACACCATGACCGGGAAGGGATAGTCTTTTAGATCAAGCGCCAGCAGCCTCACGGAGTCTTTCTGGGTGGTAACAAGGGTATCAATGGCTTTCCCCTCCAGCCTCCTCCTTACCTCATCCATATCATCAGGTGAATAACTATGGTGATCGGGAAACCTGAAATGAGCGCCGACCGTAAGGCCCAGCCTTTTTATCGAACGCTCGAATGAATCGGGATTGCCGATGCCGGAAAGCAACGCGACGGTTTTGCCCTTTAACGATTCGATGGTTGATAATGGCTGCGGCGCGCCTAATCTATAGAAGCCTATAGGGCTATGCACGGATTCAACGATTAAAGCCCGCGGGTTGCTCTTTGACAAGAATCCGGTCAGGCCGCCGCTGGGTGCGCCGTCGGCATTGGTAAGCATGAATATATCCGCGCGCCCAAGACCGATGAGCGGTTCCCGTAATATTCCCCGCGGGATCATATGGCGATTGCCGAATGCCGAAACGGCGTCTATAGTGACTATTTCCAGGTCTTTTTTTATCTTCCATTGCTGGAAGCCGTCGTCAAGAATAACCGCCTCGGCGCCAAAATCTCTGATCGCGTGTCTGGCTGCCCGAAGCCTGTCAGCGTCTACTATCACGGGAACCGTCTTTAAAAGGTTCTCCTGCAGCATATACGGCTCATCACCCATAGCGCGGTAATCCGCTTGCGACGCCGGGGAAACGGCATGCAGCCTTTTATAACCCCTGGTCAGTATCGCTACTCTTTGCCCCTTTCCTTTCAGGTAACCGGCTATTGCCTCGACTACCACCGTCTTCCCTGTCCCTCCAAGGGTAATATTGCCTACGCTTATCGCCTTGCAACCGATGCGGCAGGTATTAAGGCGCGAAACCGCGATCAAGGCCCTGATGACCGCCCCGTACAAAAAGGAAAGCGGCAATAAGATGGTCCCGATCAGCCGGGGAAGGAATCCGCGATGCGTATCGAGCGCTACAGTATATAGATAATTCTTGCACATGTGCAAAGCCTTAGGCGGCAGGCAAAAAACCGCTAGAAAACGAATTTCTCTCCCTTGAGTATCTGCGGCAGGCACTGGGCGTCAATACGCATGCCTCCGTCGTGCTCTATCTTGATGGTATAAAGCAACCCCGGCACAAAGCGGGTCCCGGGAGCCTCTATCTGGGCGTTTTTGATACCCATTTGCTTTGCCTCTCCCGGGCGCAGGGCGTATTCCCAGAATTCTCTCCACAACCTTCTTTCAAAACCGCTCATACGTGCCTTCAAACGGTAGCCTGAAGGCACTTCGTTGACTTTGTTGATGTCGAAACTTTCCGCCCCGTTATCCGTAAGCGAAAAAACCTTCATAAAAAGATACGCGCTCTTTCCTTTTAAGGGATGGCCTTGCTTTATATAAAGATCGTCGAACCTGATCACCAGCGACTGGAATTGGATGACCGAGCCGGTAAAGGAAAAATATTTCGGCGCAAGCGCCTTGCCTTCGGTATCATATTCAAGGAATTTGATGGTAGTACGCGCCTTCTGCGTCCGGGGATTGACGTCGACGTCTGTTACCAGGACTTGCGCGATCCGTGAATCGGCGCTGAGGCGTTCGATGATCCGGGAGAGCGCCTTATTCTGCCCGATGAGTTTGACAATAAAAAAAGACACGGACGCCAGCGCAACGGCAAACACGATGATCCTGGGATCGGGCATTCTTAATTTCATCCGGATTCAAACTCGCAGGTAAAGCCTCCGTTGCTACAGATGGAATGCTTTGAATCTTAAGAAAGAGAGGATATGCTTGCCGGAGGTGATCTTATCCACATCGGCAAGCTCAAGCTGTATAGCCGGCTTCAACCAGAGGTTATCCCTGACTAACGCGTGCAAATGATCATCCTGTGCAGGGACTATGGCAAGGAATAAGAAAATAACCGAAAAATAGGCTGCGTGAAAGAGAACCGATACCGTAAGAGCGCCTATGAACTTCAAGCTGAATATCCGGGCTATAAGCCACAGGTATACTATCACCTCAGTGATTATTACCAGGTGCGTGAAATTACCTGATACGGCTTGCGCCAGGTCAGGCTGCAATTTGAACACAAGAAAATCAAGACCTTCCCATAAGAGCTTAAACAGCAGCAGGAACACAAACCACACGACGTGAAACATGACAAGAAAGCCGAAATACCGCTTGAACACAAACCCTTTTTCCTTTACGCAAACCAGAAGCACGAGCCAAAGACACGCAAACGACAGGAATAAATCGATACACGCAAGCACAATACGGTCAATGACGCTTACCCGCGCAGGCGCGGCCGCTTCCTGCTCTTGCGGGGTAAAATTAAACAACCCGGAAAGATCGAAGCTTTTAACGTTATCCTCCGGGTGCGTACTCATATTCTGAGTTGCTGATGGTTCCTGCGCCGCCTGAATTGTCGTTATGCCGGACAGAAAAATGAAAAACAGGATGGACAAAAGAAACCGTCTTTTCCTCATCGTTTCCTCCATTCTTTTGGTGTGCCGGTCCTACGACAGATACAGCATCACGGTATTGTGTTTTTCCTTAAGGTCCTGTTCACGGATGGTAAGGCCTACTGTGTCAACGGGCAGTTCCCTGCCGTTAAGAAAGCCTTGCGTTAATGCGCAGGCTCCGCTCGCGCGTCCCTTTTTTATATACGTGGCCTTGATGGCCTTACCCCGGACGTTAAAAGAGACCTCGATTGAATCGCGGCGAAAGTTTACGGACATAAGTTTTGGCGCGAATACGATCCTGCCCAGGATAAACTTTATCCCCAGGACTTCCTTCATCAGGGTGTAGGCATACCAGCTGGCCGAACCCGTGAGATAAAGATACAACCCCCTGCCTTGATTATTAAAATATTCGGGGATCATGGGATATATGCGCGCCCGGGAAGAGGTGGCCATTGCGTAGATAGAATGCATTACTTCAGAACCTTCCCTGATGAACCCCCTCTTATATAAAGCGTTCGCCAGCATTACCGCCATATGGTCAAAGAACGCACCGTTCTCTTTTTCACCGTAGGCGAAACCGAACGCCCTGCCCAGGTCCATATACAGGGCCTTAAAGTCAGTATTAAGGCGAAAGCCACCCAGGCGCTTATCCCGCAGGTATTTATTGATAGCGTTCCAGGTTGATCTTATCTGCCGGTCGGAGGCTCCCCCGCTCATTATCGCAAACACCTGGGACTCAAGCCTCATGCGCACGCCGCCCTTGACGTTACCCTCGACGGCTTTTGACTTGTTATCGTAATAACCGTTGAAAAAACCCCTTTTAAGGAACTGCCGGCGCGAAAGGCTCTTGAACAAATGCGCGGATTTGTGTTGCAGGTCGTCGATCAGATCGTCCAGTTTTACGCGTATCTTCTCCCCGGCCGTGCGCTCTGCAGCCTCTAAATACTCATTAAGCCTTTCCTGCTTTCTTTTGGCGCTCTTATAATCGACAGGCGTATGGATACGGTCCAAAAGCAGGGCTATTTCCTTCAGTAGTAATACGGAATCGCCTTCTTTTTGAAGCTGCCGGAGGAAAAAACACACGTCCCTGAGGTTATGCGCGTACATGAAGCTGAAAGTCGCGCTTTCGCCTTTTTCCGAAGCCATATCCAGCCCGTCGTTCCAATCGGCATTCTCAAGGCGTATCGCGTTATGCTGCCCCACGTTGAAGAACGCAACGAGCATCTGGATAAGCACGTGTTCCAATATACTGCCTCTGTAGATCTTTTTGTTCCTGGTGCGAAGTACATAATCCTGTTGCGCAAAACTATGGTCGATCTCCTTTGCCCGCTTAAGATGCTGATCTCTAAAATACTCCGTTTCCTGCAGGAGAAACCGCGCGTTCCCGGTCTGGTGCAAATACTCGCGCAGGGTCAGATACGGCCATACCCCGTGGTCCATCCACACCCGGCTTATTTTGTTGCGGTCGGCGATAAATTCGCCGTCTGCAGTAACGATAGTGGCATTTGAACCGTCGAGCCTCACCCCTTTAAAATTATTGAAGATCAGCGCGGCTGCTTTATCGGGCTCGGTCAAAAGCAAGGTGAGCGCATCCTGCCATAAATCGCGCCAGCCCCTCCCGCCTTTTCCGTAGTCAAAATGGGGCAGAAAAGAACATCCGAACAACTTCCTTAATGTAGGCTGCAACCTCACCCAGAGAAGCCAGTTGTTAAAATCCCTGTCCCGGAAGTCGAACTTTATGGCCGAGAGGTACCGGCGCCAGTATTGCTTTGTTTCTTCCAGCTTCTTTGCCACTTTTTCAGGAGAATCAAGCTTCCTGAACATCCTGCGCGCCCTGCCGCGGTCCTCCTCAATCCCCATCACCAGGCAATAGGTCAGTTCCTCTTGCGGCGCGACCTCTCTTGTCCGGAATCTAAAAGCCGCGCATGCCTCTTTTCCGTCAAAATCAACCGCCTTTTTAGTGACAGGCGCTGTATCTTTTTCTATGGCGTCGGGTGAGATCAGGTCAGAGGACCCGCAAAAATAATCAAGAGTGGGAAACTGGCCCACGGGCGGCTTTCCCGTTCCTTCATACCCCAGCACGAAATAATTGTCTTTGTTCTCCCTGTGTCCTTTTTCATCAAAGACCATGGTCGGCCGAAGGAAAATGCCGCAGGTGTCAAGATCGATACGGTTGAGTAAAGAACTCACGTGGCGGTGGTCCCTGAGGTTCTTTTCCCCCCTTCCAAAAAGAGGGACGAAAGAAGTAGGGGTGATTGTTACGGTTTTACCGCTTTTGTTGGCGATCTTCACCTGCATAACCTCGACCGCGAGGTCGAAAGGTATAAAGTTAAGGACCTCGATCTGCAAATGATGGGCCTGTTTGATGAGCCTGTGATAGAGGAACCCCGCTTCCAGCTTGTCCCGGTAAGGATAAGACGCCCTTATGACAGCACCCTCTGTTTTTAAAAAAAAATCCCTGCGGCATAAAAGGTTATATCTGGTATCCGGGACGCTCGCGGGAGGCGTGAGAAAACGGTCGTTATCTTTCTTTATATCGCCTGCGAGGTTGGGGCAAACCGCGCTTAAGAGCGAGCCGTCTTTGTCCGTGAGAGGAAAGTAGAGCTGATATGACAGGGGGTCATTGACCGTGAAGGTGCCCGCGTCATCTATAAATGAGTACATCATGCTATTGGCTTGAATATGCTTAAAAAAGGCTATTAATATGAACCCCGCATCTTAGCGGTAAGATGCGGGGTTCATCGACGCATAATAAAAAAGAAACGCTATTTCTTTCTTAATTTCTCAACCCACTCAGCGAACAATTTGCCTGCGGTATCTTTAGAGCCCAGGCCGAATGCCAGCGCCAGAGCCAATCCTGAAGAAGCAAGCAACACGGTGATCGTCAATTTGATGATATCTGCGCCGATATTGAGTTGATCGAGGGCGATGAGAATCGAAAAGACAACCACTATGATCTCTACGATCTTTGCCAGCAGTTTGGCTTGCGCTACTCCGGCATTGCTCGTCGCGGTAACTACGATATTCCTCAACAAGGTAGCGATGAACATCCCGAGTATCAGGATGAATATCGCGGCAAATACGTTAGGAACATACAGAATGACCCTGTTCAAAAGCTCAGCAGCAACAGTCAGCCCGATAGCGTTGATCGCGACTACAAACGTGATCAAAACGATCAGCCAATAGATCACCACACCGATCAATTCAGAGAGCGTATAGGTAATGCCTCCCTTGGCCAGCAGGTTGTCCAATTCGATGCGATCAGACAATTCATCGAGCTTGACCGCTTTTAAAACTTTGGTAACCACGGTCTTGATCAATTTGGCGATAAGCCAACCAACTATCAGGATAATAATCACCAGAAGCACGTTCACCAGGAATTGGCCGACTTGAGAAAGCACCGTCTTCGCCGGCTCCAGCAAAACTGCCTGCCATTCGCTCATACTCCACCTCCTTAAATATGTTCCCTGCCGGAAATTCGATTCCCGGCAACCGTATAATTAAATATAACTCTATCATAATTATCGGGTTATGTCAAGAATTTTGGAAGATTTCTACGCTTCTAGATCAGGCAGGACTTATCGACTATTCCGGAGGCTTCCTCCAGTTCATCGATAACCATATCCGCTTCCCGCAGGTATTCTTTAGGGAGGCTGGTGGTCAAAGCAATAGTAAACATCCCTGCGGCCTTAGCTGAAGCGATGCCAAGCGGCGCATTTTCGATCACTACGCATTCATCAGGCCTTACGCCAAGCGCCCTGGAGGCTTCTAAATAAGGCCGCGGGTGGGGTTTACCTTTTTTTACCTGGTCGCCGGCCACCACGCAGTCGAAGAACCCGAGGATCCCGCAGGGGAGGATCTTCTTTATCTCGGAAAGGGGCGTGCCGCTCACTAACCCGAGAGAATAACCTCTTGCCGCAAGACAGGACAGAAGCTCTTTTACGCCGCTGAAAATATGACGCTTAAAGTAATGGCTGAATACCCTCTTTCTCCTTAAGAAAATCTTTTTCAGGATATGTTCCGAAGGCTGAATGCCGCTTTTGCGTAAAAGATCCTTTAAGCTCTTGCGCCAGTGCTCGCCTTCCCTGGTGTACACATCAAAACAGCTCACCCTCGCCCCAAAAGGCAGCAACGCTTCATACCAGGCTATAAAATGATACGGCATAGAGTCGACGATCACCCCGTCCATATCAAAAATGACCGCCTTAGGCCTTAACGCGGGACGCTTCATAACGCATTACCCATTACGCCGTCTTGCAATCTGCCGGAAGAGGCAATTTGCTCTTTTATTTTGCGGCAGACACGGTGCTCAAGAAGCGCTTCCAGCGAAAGCGGCAGCGTAAGCGACCAATTATCCCTGCGCACGGTACCGGGCGTGTTTATCCTGTATTGGTACGGGTCCCCCTTAAAGATGTCCGACAAGAAGAGCCAATCCGTTACCAGCTGGATGCAGAACAGGGCGCTTGAATCAAGGGTGACCTTCAGGGCGCTCGCGATAACGGCGGGATCGGACTTCTCCCGCATGGGGCCTTTAAGGCCAAGATGCTTCCAGAGCTTCTCTTTTTCCCGGTAACTATTCTCATACATATCGATAAAATCCAGCACCTCCTGGCGCTGCCTGCCCAAGATCGACGCCAGGACTTCCCAGGAGGAAACAGACTCTTTCCAGCGCAACCTCCCGTGGCTTGAGCGGCTTGTATCGAATAGCGTATCTTTGACGGCATCATACGCGATCCCGCGCTCCCTGCATTTACGCATAAAAAGGGCTTCATCAACCGTTCCTGCTTCATGCTCCCACCAGGCCGCCCAATTGGTAGTGTCATGCGTAGACAGCATCGCCACCGAAAGCGCGCGGTATTCTTCCGGCCTTAAAAAATCGTGGCGCACGTTCCAGTCCTTCACCCACCTTTGCACCTCATTGCCGGGTATGCCGAAATCCTTCAAAGCCTCGGTGCACGCCTTTGGCACGACTCCCAGGTCTTCGGCGCATAACAGCATATCGGTGTTTTCCAGCATCACCGAGAGTATTTTTCTGCCGTGAGGCCCCCAGAGATGCTCATCCCCGGGGTCAAAAAAACCATTGAAGCCTTTATTCTCCTGCGGTTCATTAACAGGGATGCTCCAGATACGGAATAGCCCGACCACATGGTCTATCCTTAAAATATCGTAAAAATGCCCGGCGTAGGTGAGTTTTTCTTTCAAATACCGGTAGTTGTCGCCGGCGACCCTTTCCCAGTCATACGTGGGAGTCCCCCACCTCTGTCCCTTTTCGCAATACATGTCCGGGGGTGCCCCTGCCGCAAATCCCAGCTTAAAGAACTCCTGGTGCGCCCAGACATCCGCGCTGTCTATGGAGGCCAGGATAGGCAGGTCGCCTTTAAGCAGGACGCCTTTCGTGGCGGCGTACTCCTTGGCCTGTTGAAACTGATTGTAGAGCTGCCACTGGACCCAGACAACAAAATCAACGGAATCGCGGTGCGCGTCATAGAAATCTTTTAAACAAGCGCTATCATGTTGCCTGTACCCGTCTTCCCAATCATACCAGGCGCTGCCGCCATAATGCTCTTTCAGCGCTTTAAACAGCGCGAAATCTTGCACCCAATACGCGTTCTCCCGCCTGAAGCTCATAAGCTGCGGCGAATCAGGGCTATTCTCTCGCGCGTAAATCTCCCGTAATAGTCCGACTTTGGCTTCTTTTACGCGGTAATCCACGTGCGGCCTGCCGGAAGGAAAGGCCTTGCTGAACGTTTCGATTTTGCTTTTCATTACCTTGTTCTTGCAGCCGGGCAGGTCCTCGAGCGCCGCATACATCGGCTCAAGCGCAAAAGAGCTTACCGAATCGTAAGGACAAAAAGTGACCCCAACGTCGTTCATCGGTAAAAGCTGGAGTATGGAATTGCCTGTTTCTCTGGCCCAGTCAATGAGCAATCGCAGGTCGCCTAAATCGCCGATACCCTGGCTTCTGCGGGAATAAACGGAGAATAACGCCACCAATGTCCCCGCCCTTTTACTCATCCCTATTTTCTTCCATTTATCGCCCGAAGCGGCAGCCAGCGTGCGCCGGACTATTTCATCGCGGTTCATATTTTTAGTTAAATAAATTTAAGCAACATCAGGATGCCGATCACGATGAACAGGGACGCGCCCGCGACCCTGATGACATCCGGCCTGAGAAATCTGCCTAAGGCCGCTCCGATAGCGACCGAAACCATCGTCACGATGATATAGGCGCATACCGAGCCAAGCCATACGGAAAAAGGTTTACCTGATTTCGCGGCTATCCCGATACCAACCAGTTGCGTCTTATCCGCCAACTCTGCCATGAATATCGCTAAGAACGTTGCGGAAAATATTTTCCAGTCCATAGCTCTTTTACCTCCTTATAAGACCTTTTATTATCCCCAGCCTGTTATGCCAACCAAAAGACCGGTATATGCACATCATAAAATGCAGTACGGTGGGAATAAAACCCTTCATCTTGATGCCGAATATCTCGCCGCATGATCTGTTATTCGCCATTGGGATGATATACCCGAAATCCACAGGCCTGTATTCTTTCAAGGGAAGCCCTCTAGCGAGGCGCAGTATATTGCCTGCCGCAAGGCGGCCTTCCATGATGGAGAACTGCACCGCCATCCTCAAAAAGCCGCTCCCTGATTTAAACCAGGAGGCATCGCCGGCCACGAAACAACTGTCGTCAATCTTCAGGTACTTATCGGCAAAAAGCCTTCCCTGGGGATTTTTTCCCGTTTTTAAATCCCGCACGAAATCGGATGTCCTGACACCGGCGGTCCAGATAAGCATCGCGTTATTAAAGGATTCCTTCGTAGACAGCGTGATGCTGCCGCCCTTAACGGTATCGATAGCGGCGTTGCAGACGACTTCGATGCCAAGTGAATTCAAATTATCCTTCACATACGCCTTCATCCAGTCAGGCAGCAACCCCAGGATCGAAGGCTGCCGCTCAACGATGACCACCCGCTTTTCCCGTGACCTTCTTCTCAAATATGCTTTCAGGTTAGTCGCCACTTCGATACCGGTATAGCCGGCGCCGCCGATGAGGTATGCATCGAAGGTGTTTTTTTCTAACGCGGCGATGATACGCGAGGCGTCCTGAACGCTGTCAAGCGTATAGGCGTATTGTTGTATCGCCGAATTCCCGTAAAAGTTGGTCTCTGAGCCGCTGGCAATGATCAGGAAATCATACGGTATCGCAGATGTTCTGGCGAGGACTTCCTTTTTTGCGAAATCTACCGATATCACTTCATCCCGGATAAACTTGCATTTCAGTGGCGAGCATAATCCCTCTATCCGGTTAGCCAGGAATTCGGGGGCTATGCCTCTTCCTATCGTATCGGGAAGCATGGGAAGAAAATTAAAATTTTCCTGCCTGTCTACCAGCGAGACTTCGAAACGGCTCCTTGCCGATGCAAGCCTTGCAGCTGCCGCAAGGCCGGCGAAACCCGCGCCTATAATTACTATCTTTGCCATAAAAGTAGGTCGGTTATCAATACCATGCTGACCATGGCGTGTAACGCAATGGTCAGTTTCGAAGACTCCACCAATCTTTCCTTATCGCTGTAGCATGCCTTTAAGGTCCTTGCCGCTTTCAGGGCCGGAAAAATGAAGAACAATGAAAACCAGGAGAATAATGTCAGGTAGCCAAGTAAAATATTCAACGCTACGCACGCGAACCCAAGGGACACCAGCACAAGATACAGCACGTACGCGTTCTTTCCTCCCGAAACGCTTACCCAATTGAGCTTGCCGGCTGCTTTGTCTTCAGAAAGATCAGGCACCTCATTGGCAAATAATATCGCGGTCACGAGAAATCCGAAAGGCAGAGAAAGCAGAAATCCGTGCAGAGACGGGAAGATCTTGGTCTGGATGAAATAACCCCCCATCACCAGCGCCGGCCCGAACAGCAAAAAAATGATAACCTCCCCCAGCCTGCGGTAAGAGAATTGCAAAGGCCGGGCAGAATAAGACCAGGCAAGAAACAGTATGGCGAGAAAATAACCTACGATGGAGACGCTCCTTAACAGCACCGCCAGAATAATCACCAGGGAGGCGGACAGCGAAGAAAACAGGACCGCCAGGTTGAGATAGCGGCGCTCTGAAAATACCCCTTCCTGGATGAGCTTCGAGCCGCCGAAAAAGCCGTAAAAACGCGCGTCCTTACAGTCCGCGCCGCTTTTGGAATCCGCGTAATCGTTGATGAGATTGGCGCTTAGATGGCATGAAACTGCGGTACAAAGCCCGAGGAAGAATAACAAGAAGTCAAAATGCGCCTTGTTGATAAGGGAGCCGGCCGCAAACGGCAAAGCGCTTGCGGTCGCAAAGGGGAGTCGTAGCGCCCTCACATAATTCAAACAGTTTCCAGCATTCATCGCGGCATTAACCTGTTTATTCATTTGCTTTTACGTACCTTATATGTTAACATAAACCGATGATAAATAAAATAAAAAATAAGATAGAAAAAAACATACCGCCGTTTCTGCGCTCTCTCGAAACGCAATACTCCCTGAAAGAATCCTCCCCCTTGCTGTTTAAACAGATAAGCGATTTTGTTAAAGGTAACGGCAAAAGAGCAAGGCCCATACTCTTTATCATCGGCTTTATGGGTTTTTCAAAAAAGATACCGCAGGGGCTCTACACAAGCGCCCTCTCCCTTGAGCTCCTGCACGATTTTATGCTGGTGCACGATGACATCATCGATAAATCGCCGTTACGCCGCGGCAAGCCCTCGCTCCATGCCGCGCTCAATGCGTACCTTGCGAAATACCGCCACATAAAGTTCACGGGGGAAGACCTGGCGATCGTAATAGGCGACGTGATGTACGCCATGGGGCTGGATGCGTTTCTATGCGTCAAGACCGACCCCGTCCGCAAGGAACGCTCATTCAGAAAGTTCATCGACGCAGCGGTCTATACCGGATGCGGGGAATTCATCGAACTCTTAAGCGGCATTAAAGACATATCGGAAATAACCAAGGACGAGGTGTATAAAATATACGATTTTAAGACAGCCTGCTATACCTTCGCCACCCCGCTTTCGATGGGGGCGCTGCTCGCGGGCGCACAAGAAACGCAGTCAGATAAGCTTTTTCATTACGGCATATATATAGGCAGGGCGTTTCAGATAAAAGACGATATCCTGGGGATTTTCGGCGCGGAAGATAAAATCGGAAAATCGGTCTTTACGGACCTGCAGGAAGCCAAGAAAACGGTATTGATATGGCTCGCCTTCCGCCATGCAAGCCGCAAAGATAAATCGACCATCAAAAGGATATTAGGAAAGGAAATGATCCGCCGTTTTGATCTAGAGGCGATCCGGGGCATCATCACACGCACAGGCGCGCTGGACTACGCCAAGGCTGAGATCTCCTCGCTCATCGATCAGGCGGACCAATCGCTTCGCTCTTCCCAAATGGACCCGCGCTATAAAAAGCTCCTCTTTGGCTATACCCGCGAGATCTTAAGCGTATAACTTCTATTCTTTTTTGTCCAGACAAATGAAGGTGCATCTGCCGCTTTGTATATCGAGGGCAAGCTCATTGCCGGGATCAACCTCAAGCGCCCGGGTGAGATAACGGTCGTATTGTTCCTTGTCGCCTTTCATCTTATAGAGCTGGGCAAGCCTCACATAGGCATCGCTAAACTTTGGGTCGGCCTCAACCGCCTTTTTCAGGTATGTTTCGGCGCGTGCGATATCGCCGCCGGCGAGAGCAGGCGCAAGAAGATAAAAACAGCCCAAACCGAAGAATACCTCCGGGGCGGCGGGTTCCAAGCTCTGGGCTTTTTTCAGATTCGGGTATACCGCGGCGCCGTTGATAAGTTTTGAGAAAGGACCGCCGTAATGCGCGATCATGCCCTTGGCGCCGGCGAGCAAAAGATACGCCCGCGCGTAATTGCCCGTATCGACATGGCCCTTACTTTGCCTGATAACGCTATTGGCCAGGGTAACGGCCCCTTCAAAGTCCTTTTTTATGTATTTGATATAGGCGAGGCTTATATAGGCGGGTGAGAAACCGTGATCTATGCGAATGATATTTTCAAGGGACGCTGCCGCGGAATCAAGATCGTGTCTTCGTCTCATCACCTCGGCAAGGCCCCACCGGCCCCGTACCGAAACCGGATCGATGGCGACCATTTTCTTGAAAAGCTCCTGCGCGTTCTTCTCGTCCCGGATATTCAGGTACACAAGCCCCAGCACGTACCGGGCATCTTGCGAGTCCCCCTCGGCGCGGGCTTTCCTGAGGGCCTCCTGGAGAGTCATCCTGTCTGCCTGCTCGTGCAGGCTGACCCAGCCGGCGCCAGAACAAAGGCCAGCTTTGAAAAACAAAAAACAGATTACCGTCGCCAAAAGAATTTTTCTCATATGGGTGCCGTAAGGGGTGCCGTAAGGGGTGCCGTTAAAGGTTGCCTTTTAAGGTTTTTTCTTCGAGAGACTCTATATCTTTCCTGAGGATTTCGGGAAGGCCTAATATATCGACATCCATAAAGCCCCTGATGATCACGGATTGAGCCTGGTCGCTGGAGAACCCTCTTGAGCACAGGTATTCTATCTCTTCGGGGCTGATCTTACCGATGGCTGCTTCGTGAGACATATCCACGTCCCTGTAATCGGTCTCAAGCTCCGGTATGGCGTGGATATTACCCTTCTCGGAAAGTATCAAACCCCTGCACTCAAGGTGGGCATTGACGTTATCTGCTTCGGCTTTAAGATGGCCCCGCGCGATGAATGTGCCGCCCAGGCTTACTGCCCGCGCGATAATCTCCGCCTGGGTATGGGGCGCTTTAAAGATCACCCTTGAGCCTATATCCTGGAGCGAACCGGGATGAGAGATCACCAGAGAGTTAAAACTTGCGCGCGCCTTTTTGCCCATCAGCACCGCAGTCGGATACATGCCGATATCCTTTACCGGTTTAAGGCAGACGTAATTGGAAATAAAACTCGCGCCTTCTTCTACCAGCGCGATGCTCATCGGCTTTACCGTGACGTCTTCCTTCCAGTTATGGATCATGGTGAAATTCAGGTACCCGCCCTTCTCGATAAAAAATTCCGAGATCCCCAGATGGAAGCCTTCATTCGCCGCGGAAGAAGCGGAACAGCCGGTAATAAGGTATACCTTCGCCCCTTCTTCGATTATGATCAGATTATGCACCTTTTGTTTAAAACCCTGCTTTTTCAAAAAAAGGCAGGCCTGGATGGGCAGGGTGACGGTCGTGCCCTTTTTTACCCGTATAAAATACCCGCCCTCTGTTTCTTTCGGGTACTCCCTCTGCAAGTAGCCGAAGGCTTTACCGTAGTACTCCTTTGCCTCGGGGATGGTATCAAGGGCCTCTGTCGTGCTAAGCGTATCCACCCCCTCTAACAGGCTGTGGGAGAAAAGGATCTTATCGTCCTGCTGCATAAAACTCGCTGAGCGCGCCTTCTCGGACACATCGATGCCCGATGAAACGACCGCGTCAAGGTCTTTTGGATCAAAATGTCTGGTCAGCTCTTTTGCGGACATTCGCACACCCTGCATTTTTCGTAACCCGACTGCTTTATGCTTTCGAACATCTCTTTAGGATTCCCCACGCACCAGAATTTCCCGTCGATCATCATGCAGCCGTTCTTTGATTTTATATAATCCAGGATATACCCCGTATGAGTGATGATCAGGGCTGATTTACCCTCCTGATTGAGGTAACCGTTCAATACCCGGCCCATAAGGGATATATTCTCAAGATCAACGCCTGATTCAGGCTCATCTAGAAGTATCAGGTCCGGGTCCTGCAGGATTATCTGGAAGAGCTCGGAGCGTTTCATCTCTCCTCCGGAGAACCCCAGGTTGACATCGCGGTTAAGATGGCCCTCCAAAGAAAGCCTGGCAGCCAACTCTGCTATCTTAGACGCATCCTTGCATAAGAAAGAGGCGATCTGGGAAAGCTTGACCCCCCTGATCTTGGGCGGATGCTGGTACATTATCCCGATACCTTCCTTTACCCGGTCTTCGGTACGCAGGCCGTTCATTTGCTTATCCTTAAAGACGATCTCCCCGTTAGTGACGTTGAAACCGCTAAAACCCATGATCGACTTGATCAGGGTGCTTTTGCCGCTGCCGTTGGGGCCGAAAAGGACCATCACCTCGCCTTTTTTGATAGACAGGTTCACGTCTTTAAGTATCAGCTTGCTCCCGGCTTTCACGGAAAGATCCTTGACTTCAAGCATATCTCAGGCGAATCTCCTTATTTCTTCCAAAGTCTTCCTCGGCGTTTCGTGTATCTGTTCCCCCTCAGGATACCCCATGCTGATGATAATGTCCATCTTTTTCGAACCGGCCACCCCCAGCATTTTCTTTGCAGCCTTCTCGTTAAACCACCCCAGCCAGCAGGTGCCTAACCCTTCTTCGGCTGCCGCAAGCACCAGGTGCTCGCAGGCTATCCCTATATCGATCAAGCTGTAGCGGATCCCCCTAAGCCATTCTCCCAGCTTCTTCGCGTAGGATGCTCTTTCCGTTATTACCGCGATCAGCACAGGGGCCTGTTTGGCAAAGGAATTCAAAGAATAGACGCCGGAGAACGCCGCTTCGGCAAACCGGTTCTTTAACGCCGGCTCATCCACAATGATAAAGCTCCAGGGCTGTGCGTTGCAGGCAGAAGGAGCCAAACGGGCCGCCTCCAGGCACCTGTCGACGGCTTCTCTTGGAACCGGCCTCAAAGAATATTTCCTTACGCTGCTTCTTTTTTCTACCAGCTCCAGGAACCTCATCGCGCCCCCACGCTGTTACGTAATCTGCCGATCCCTTCGATTTCGACCTCTATTATATCATATTCCTTCATTCTGCCAACACCCGCTGGCGTGCCCGTGGAAATCACGTCTCCCGGCAAAAGGGTCATCACGCGGGAAACAAACGAGACAAGATAGTGCACGGGAAATATAAAATTCGCGGTGGAAGAATGCTGTTTTAACGCGCCGTTCAAATACGAACGGATCTTCAAAGCGCGAGGGTCAAGCTTCGTCTCAAGCCACGGCCCCAGGGGACAGAAGGTATCGAAGGACTTTGCCCTCGTCCACTGCGCATCTTTCTTCTGGAGGCCCCTGGCGGTGACGTCGTTAAGACAGGTAAATCCCAGGATATAGTGTTGCGCTTCTTTTTCTTTGACGGCCTTTGCCTTTTTTTTGATTACCAGGGCGAGCTCCGCCTCATAATCCAGCCGCGTTACCTCCGGCGGAAACACGATACGCTCTTCGGCGGCGATCAGGGAGCTCGGGGCTTTAAGGAAGATGACCGGCTCCCTCGGTATCTTCATCCCCATCTCTTTGGCGTGGTCTTTGTAATTAAGGCCAGCCAGAATTATTTTTGAAGGCTCTGCGGGCGGACGCAGCCGGACCTTGTCAAGAGGCAGCGACCGGCCGCTTACTTCGATCTTGCGGTAAGGAGGGGCTTTTAAAATCCTCACGGAATCGTTCTCTACCAGCCCCCAGAACTCTCTTTGCTTATACTGGAACTTCGCAAGCTTCATATGCTTTTTAGGGGAGCATGAATGGACGTGGCCATTCAAGGCATCTTCGATAGATGACACGCCCACGACCTTTGCTGCCTTTCAGGATGACGATATTTTTACTGCAAAGCCCAAACAGTAACGCCTCGATGGTGCGCCTGCCGGAACGTATTTTTTTATACTTTAACATAGCCAGCCGCATAAGGAAAGCGCGCACACGGTCTTGGCGTCCTTGAGCGCGCCCCGCGTAAACAGTTTTTGCACCTGGCGCTTAGTCACCGCGCGCTGCGTGAGTATCTCGTCCTTATCCAGATCGGCCTTTCGCCTCTTTAACCCCCAGGCCTTATATACGGCGATCTTTTCATTAGAATAGCCCGGCACCGGAAAGATATCGCCCATCTTTTTAATACGGGAGGCGGCGAAACCGGTCTCTTCGGCCACCTCGCGCCTGGCGCAGGCAAGAGGAGATTCCCCGCGCCAGGAATGGTACCACCAGGGCTGCGCCCGGATGCTCGACCATCTCAAGCACGCACGTTCTGCCGTTGGGCAGACGCGTTCTTTTGCGAAGCACGCTAAAAAGTTTCCCCCGGTATACCCGTTTGGTTTCCATTGTAGCCGGCCGCTATTGCCTTTAATCCGCGGAGCAATTCAAAGGCAGGTTTCTTTCCACGAACTCGACTATTTTCTTCTGGGTTTCGCTGCTCAAGTGATAGAATTCCAGGCCCATCCCGGGATAGATCTGCGGCTGCAATTCCTTCTGCACAAGCCAAGCGACTTTACAATCAAGCGTCAGCACCCCCGGCTTTGGTAAAAGCGAAAGCTTTATTTCCACTATCTCACCGAGCGGGCAGATCGTATCCGCGAACACCAACAGGCCTACGGCGCTTAAATTCAGCACCTTCCCGTGCAGGAATCTTTCCTCTTTTGATTTCGGCTTGAACTGTATATCGATATCCAAAGGCAGGCGTTTGAACCTCCTGCGCAGCTGTTTTTTCTGGATCTCGGAAATCACCCGGTCCTCCTCAAAGCTCTTCAAGGCGACCCGTTCGTCGTCGTAAATGTCAAACACCCTGTCCAGGCAGACCAGGCAAAAAAGCTTCTTTATATGCATCGCGATGTTGACGAATTTCATCCTCGCGCCGTTATTCAACGCGTTCTTATAGCCGATTGATAATACCGATAACCCCGAATAATCCACTAAATTCACATTTTCCAGGTTGCAGAGTATGTCCTTATAACCGTTATTCAAACACCATGCTACTTTTTCGATGAAATTGGCGGAATCGATATCGATGCTTCCCGACAGGTCAAGAACCGCTATTTCGTGCAATCTTCTTAAGCCGATCTCTAACACGTTCCTCCTCCTATTTGCGCCACAGCCCCTGGAACGCGGCGGTGTATATGCATTCGAGGTTTTTCAGGGTAGCGCCCTGATGGACGAGTACGAGCTCTTTTGCCCGGCCGCCTAAATCCCGCATTTCCTGAGGATTGCCCAGCAGGCGCTGGAGACAGCCGAATAATTCTTCCTTGTTGCGCACGCGTATGCTTGCGTTGTGCGCCAGGAATAAATCCGCGATATCGCGGAAATTGAACATGTGCGGGCCGAACACCACGGGCTTACCCAGAGATGCGGGCTCCAGGATATTATGGCCGCCCTTTTTGATGAGGCTGCCGCCCACGAACACGATGTCGGCGATATTGTAAAAGGAGACGAGCTCACCGACAGTGTCAAGTATATATACCGGCCTCTTCTCCCCGGGGCCGCCCCCGGGGCCGGCGGGACCCGATAAGCGTATTGATGGAAGCCCCTGCTGCAAAAGTATTTTCTCCACCTCTTTGCCCCTTTCCGGATGGCGGGGGGCGATCAGGAGTCTTACTTCGGGGTATTCTTCGCTCAACCGCTTATATACCTGCGCTATGACCGCTTCCTCGCCCCGATGGGTGCTCCCGGCAACCAACAGTTTTTCTTTAGTATCCAGATGGAAAGCTCCTCCGGGCCCGGGCGATGCGACATCCAGATACTCAAGCGTATCGAATTTCATATTGCCGGTTATAATGATCTTGCTCCTTTGCACGCCTAACGCGGACAACTTGCGCGCATCATCTTCGGTTTGCATGCAAAAAAGGCTTATCGCGTTAAAGACGGGCCGCAGTAAAAACTTCACCCGGCGATAACCATTAAAAGAGGAATCGGATATCCTGCCGTTCACAATGACTACAGGAATGCCGCTTTCTCCCATCAGAGTTATAAGGTTAGGCCAGAATTCGGTTTCCGCGATAATACATATCGAAGGCTTAATGCGGGAAATGACCCTGCGGACGATAAAGCTGAAATCCAGGGGCAGATACAGGACCCTGTCGCCCTCCCGGGCCAAACTTTGCGCGATCCTGTTTCCGGTAGGAGTAACGGTAGAGATCACGAACCTTTTATCGGGGTAGCGGATCCTTAAGCCGTTCACCAACTGCCGTACCGACATCGTTTCCCCGACGCTTACCGCGTGCACCCAGATAGGCCCATCCGGGCCCGCGGCGCGCACGCCTATCCCCAGCCGCGAAAGGAAACCGCGATGGAACTTTCGCTTGCAGATATACACCGGCAGGAAAACCAATGACACAAAAAGAGCTATGATATCATACAAAACGCGCATAGGGTTACCTCTTAAAAAAGCTCAGGCCCGGGGATGGGCCTTATCGTATACGCTTTTCAGCCTGTCGGTGGTAAGGTGAGTATATATCTGGGTCGTGGAGAGGTTCGCGTGGCCCAGGAGCTCCTGGACGCTGCGTAAATCCGCTCCCCGGTTCAAAAGGTGCGTCGCGAAAGAATGGCGCAGCGTGTGAACGCTTACCCCCTGCTTCATCCCCGCGATACGCAAATATTTCGTGACAATGTTCCTGACGCCCCTATCGGTGATCCGCGTTCCGTTCTTGTTAAGGAACACCGCTTGCGCCTGTGTGCCCCTTTCCTTTAGATACGCCCGTAACGCCGCGATCGCCTGTTCGCCGATAGGCACGATGCGCTCTTTCCTGCCCTTGCCCATCACCTTAAGGACGCCTCCGATAAAATCCATTTCCGCCATGTTTAGCCCGACCAGCTCGCTGATCCTTATCCCGGTGCTGTAAAACGTCTCTATGATCGCTTTGTCGCGCAGCCCCCTCTCATCGGGAGAAAACACCGATTCAAGCAGGCGCGTTACTTCTCCCTCGGTCAAGAACGAGGGCAGATGTTTATCAAGCTTCGGGCTCATCACGCTGGTAATAGGATTCGTTTTTAAAAAGCCCTCCCTTACCAGGAATTTAAAAAAAGACCTTAATGAGGACAGCCTGCGCGCCATGGACCTGTTACCCAGGTGTTTTTCTTTTAACGCAGCCAGGTATTTCCTTAAAGCCAGGTAATCCACCCTGTCTAAAGGCGTGTCCTGGAGAAAATCCCTAAAAGCCTCCAGGTCAAGCGTGTAATTCAACACAGTGTGTTTTGAATAATTCTTTTCTATTTCCAGGTACCTGATGAATTTCTCGATATATTTTTCCATTCGCCTGCGCTACTAACACGATGGATTCTTCAGGGCTGCGGCGGCGCGTCCTTGGACTCATTGTTCTCGGGCAGCGTCTTTGAGGTAAAGGTGCATTGCGGATAATTCGAGCAGCCGTAAAAGAACCCCCTGCTTGAGCGGCGCTCGATGAGCTCTCCCGTACAACCCGGCTGCGGGCATTTGACGCCGCTTGAGATCGATTTTGAGCCCTTGCATTCGGGGTATCCCGAACAGCTCAGGAATTTTCCTTTCCTGCCCCATTTGATCACCATCGGCCTGCCGCATTTCTCACAGCGCTCTTCGGTAACCACTACTTCTTTTTTGATGTGTTCCTGCGCGAAATCAAGCCTCGCCTTAAAAGGCCCGTAAAATTCCTTAAGCACCTTGTTCCTGTCGACGTCTCCTTCTTCCACCTCGTCAAGCTTTTCTTCAAGGCTGGCGGTAAATTTTACATCGATGATATCAGGGAAGTACTCAACCAGCAGGTCGCACACCTTAAACCCAAGCTCTGTGACATAAAAATAACCTTTGAGCCTGCGTATATAATTCCGCAAGATCAAGGTAGAGATGATCGGCGCGTAGGTCGAGGGCCTTCCCACGCCTTCCTCTTCCAGTATCTTTACCAGGGAACTGTCGGAGAACCTCGGCGCGGGCTTGGTAAAATGCTGGGAGGGTATAAGGCGCAGCAACTCCAGTTTTTCGCCGTTCTCTAAAGGCGGCAACGGCGCTTTGGCCTCCTCTTCCCGGTTATCTTTTTCGTAAGCCGCCATGAAACCGTCGAACATAAGCCTGCTTCCCGAAGCGCTGAATTCGCACGCGCCCGCGGTGATGGTCACCGAGGTCGCCGCGAAACGCGCGGGATTCATCTGGCTGGCGATAAACCTCCGGTAGATCAATTCGTATAACCTGAATTGTTCGGGCGAAAGCGATTCTTTCAAGCGTTCGGGCTTTCGCGATATCAGCGAGGGCCTGATCGCTTCATGCGCCTGCTGCGCGAATTTCTTTGCCTTATACACGGGAGGGGTCTCGGGCAAATACTCCTTGCCGAACGTTTGAGTAATGAACTCCCTGACCTGGGCGAGCGCTTCGGGCGAAACGGTAGTGGAATCCGTGCGCATATACGTGATAAGGCCCGTGGGCGAATCCTCGCCTATATCTATCCCTTCGTAAAGCTGCTGCGCGACGATCATGGTCTTGGTGGCGTTGAACCTCAGCTTATTAAACGCTTCCTGTTGCAGCGTGCTGGTGATAAAAGGCGGGTCGGGATTACGTTTCTTCTCGGTCTTCTTTACCTCGGATACCTCAAACTGCGCGCTCGTCAGCTCGTCGACGATCTTCTGAGCCTCTTCCCTGGTAGTTAATTTCGTCTTGGCGTCTTTTACCTTTTCCAATTTTGCCAGAAAGAAAGGCGTGTCATCCGCTCCGGCAACAATTTGCTTCCTCAATTCCGCTTCAAGCTCCCAGTATTCCTGGGGGATAAAACTCTGTATCTGGCGCTCCCGCTCCACGATCAGCCTTAATGCCACCGACTGCACGCGGCCGGCGCTTAAGCCCCGCACGATCTTCTTCCACAAGAGAGGGCTCAAAAAATAACCGACTATCCTGTCCAGGACCCTGCGGCCGGCCTGGGCTTCAACCATATGCGTATCGAATTCCCGCGGATGCTTAAAGGCGTTCTTTATCGCTAGCGGAGTGATCTCGTGGAACACGACCCGCAAAACGTTCTTGCCTTTGAGCACCTTGTTCTTTATCTGCCAGCCTATGGCCTCGCCTTCCCGGTCGGGGTCGGTCGCCACATAAATGGTATCCTTGTTCTTGGACTCCTTTTTTATGGAAGCCAGCACTTTGCGCCTGCCGGCGAGGATCACGTAAGAAGGTTCGAAGTCTTTTTCGACATCAACGCCCAGTTTTTTCTGGGGCAGGTCGATAAGATGGCCCATGGAAGAAACCACCTGAAAGTCGCTGCCGAGTATCTTGCTTATCGTCTTGGCTTTGGTCGGAGATTCCACTATCACCAGATTTTTTCCGCTCATATGCGCCTTATAGAGTGGCGGTTGCCGGATCATCACGCGCGCGCGAATTGCGCGCCGGGCAATTGCCGTATCGCTTTCTTTAACTGCAATTTTAAAAGTATATCAGAAATCTTTGAAATATCCATATTTGTTTTTTCCGCGATCTCATCCAGCGAGAGCGCATGGTCAAAAAGCTCCCTGTGCACGCTGGACTCTTCGGAAGTAAAAGAGGCCTCCTGCGGCCGGCTGCAATCCGATTTTTCCTGCGCGGACGTCAAGGCTTCGGGGGCAATCCCGACAAATTCTTCTACGATATCCTGCGCGCAGGAAACCAGCTTAGCCCCCTGTTGTATCAGCCGGTTCGTGCCGAAAGAAGTGCCGGAATCTATTTTTCCCGGCAAGGCGAACACCTCTCTGCCCTGCTCCAGGGCGAAATCCGCGGTGATAAGGGCTCCGCTGTTTTTGGCCGCTTCTACCACCAGTACGCCAAGGGATAAACCGCTTATGATGCGGTTACGCCTGGGAAAATGCTGCTTCAGCGGTAACGCATCCATAGGAAACTCCGAGATCACCGCGCCATTGGCCGCTATCTCCCGGGCCAATGCGGCGTTTTGCCTGGGGTAGACATGATTGAAGCCGCTTCCCATGACCGCTATGGTGCGGCCTCCCCTCCTTAAGGCAGCCTTGTGGGCGCAGGTGTCTATGCCCGCGGCCATGCCGGACACAACGGTAACGCCGAACGCCGATAAACCTTGCGCGAACTGTTCAGCGCACGACAATCCGTAAAAAGAGGCGCGGCGCGAACCTACGATCGCGACCCCAAGAGCATCTTCCGGTAGAAGCGTCCCGCTGACGTATAATACGATCGGATACCCCGGGATCTGTTTTAAACTCGCGGGATAGCGTTCATCGGTATACGCTACGATCGTAAGGCCGAGTTTCCCGGCCAGATCGAATTCTTTCTTGAGCATGGCGCTGTGTAAGCCGCGCAGCCGGTGCGCCGTTTTTTCTCCCGCCCCCAGGACGCCCGTTAATTTCTCCGGAGGGCTTTTCAGGATATTTTGCGCGGTACCGAAAAATTCCAGGAGTTTTTTTAAACGGATACTGCCTATATCAGTAACCATGTTTATGGCTACCAATGCTTCGAGCTCGGTCATAGCGGCTTTCGGCCTAAGCAATGCGCTTACTGATGATATCGACAACTTCTCTTATGGGAAGCCCGGAAGTATCGACCGTATCATCCGCCCGCGCGTAAAGATGGGCGCGCTCTTTTAGCAGGGATTCTATTTTCCCCCTTGGATCCGGCACATTCAAGAGCGGGCGGTGGCTTGCACCCCGCGTCCTTTTGATGATCTCATCCACCGAAGCGGTCAAACAAAACATCCTGCCGGTTTCTTTCATGGTCCTGATATTATCTTTATCTATCACTATCCCGCCTCCGGCAGCGATCACGAGGCCTTTTTGCGGGGCGAGCTCCTTGAGCGATTCTTTTTCTATCTTCCTGAAATAGGGTTCTTTATCCGAAGCAAAGATCTCGCGTATCGTCCTTCCTTCCCTGGCTTCTATAACGTCGTCCAGGTCAACAAACTTCCTTCCGGTCTTTTTGGCCAGCGCTTTTCCGACAGCAGTCTTACCGGTGCCCATGAACCCTACTAAATAAATATTTTTCATAGTATTGTCCTCATGCGCAATTCTAGCATAGAGCTAAAGGCCTGTCAAATTACCGAAAAAAGGGGGCACCCTTTGGCTGTCAAGGCGGGATGCCCCTCTACTGGCAACTTCGGTCTTCATTCCTGATATGCGGTTAACACTACGCCTGTAAGATCCTCCCTTGCCTGTTTGGTTACGGGATAAAAGGCATTGTACCATTTGCCGTCTTTTGCTTTTTCCTGCGGCATACCCAAGAACAACCCGTTTTTCCCTTCAAGCACCTTGAGGCCTTTAATGATAAAATCGCCTAGCGCGATATCCACGAATGCTTTGGTCTTGGAATCGCCGTCCAGACGGTACAGCCTCACTACCCTGAGATTGCCATCTTCAGCCATCAGAATCACCCCCTTTCAAGATCAATAGACGTAAAGGGAGTGATTTTCTAACAATTTTTTTTACCGCTTGACCCTTCTTATATAATCGGCGTAGGACTGTTTAATATCGCCGAGGTTGTCACAGCCGAATTTCTCAAGGAACGCGCCGGCCAGTTCAAGCGCGACAGCTGCCTCCGCGATGACTCCCGCCGCCTCTACCACGCACACATCAGAACGCTCGACGCTCGCTTTGGAGGGCTTACGGGTAAGGATATGCACCGAAGGTAACGGCTCCATTAAGGTGCAGATGGGTTTCATGCAGGCGCGTATCACGATAGCTTCGCCGTTTGAGACGCCTCCCTCGATCCCGCCGGCATTATTGACTTCACGGTAGAAGCCTCTTGTTTTGGAATAATAAATGGCGTCGTGTGCCTGGGACCCGGGCTGGGCGGCGTAACCAAAACCCAGCCCTATTTCTACTGCCTTGACGCCCGGTATGGACATAAGCGCCCGGGACAGGCATCCGTCCAAACGCCTGTCGGCTTGCGCGTAGCTGCCCAGGCCTACAGGCACGCCCGTTGCCTTTACCTCGAAAATACCTCCCAGCGTATCTTTTTTTCTCATTGCCTCGGCGATCTTCTGCGCGATCGCCTGTGGCGAACTCTTCCCCCCCACAGAAGAAACGCTGCTTAAAACAGTAATGTCAAATTCGCTCAAAAAAATCTTGGCGATAGCCCCTATGCCGACGGTCGCTGCCGTGCTTCTCGCCGAAGCGCGCTCCAATACTTCCCGTATGTCGCTGAATCCGTATTTTAAAAGGCCCGCCAGGTCGGCGTGGCCGGGCCTGGGGCAAAGCACCTTTTGCAGTTTTTCAATGGAGTAATCCTTATTTTTGATAAGCAACGCGATCGGGCTTCCTAACGTAAGGCCTTTTTTCAACCCTGAAAGTATCTGGGCGGTATCACGCTCGATCTGCATGCGTTTTCCCCGGCCGGACCCCTGTTGCCTGCGCCTTAATTCAGCGTTTATCTTTGCCGCCTCTATTTTAATGCCTGCGGGCAGGCCTTCCAAAATTGCCACCATCCCCGAACCGTGAGACTCTCCTGCGGTTAAGTATCGTAACATAGCCTAATCTCCTTTTATTTTTCCCGCCACAGCCCCCGTTGACCCTGGCGCGCCTCGTGATAAAGTTTCAAGAATAGATCAGCGAATCTCACATTCGGAGGAAAAGTAAGCAGGGACGCGTACCCCTGCTTTACTATCTCGGCGTTCACGAAGGTTCCGTCTTTCAGGTACACGTAGGCAAGCAGCCTGTCGTACCTGTCTTTTCTCTCAACGTCAAACTCCAAAGTGACGCGCTTTCCTTCAACGAGCTGCCTGGTAAATCCGTATGAACGCCTGCCCAGCGCTTTAATGGCAGCGACATCCTCACCGGTCTTCCTGGAGTCCCTGTACAATTTTTCCGATTCATGTATCTCGGGGGTATCTATCCCTATAAGGCGAACCCGTTCCCCGCTCTCCAGAAGCAGGGTATCTCCGTCGACAACGCGTTTTACCAGGATGTCGGAATAATTATATTTACTGCCGAAAGGTACAGCTATCCTGAAGCCCGAAGAAGAGCCTGCCTGAGCCGGCCGGGCGCAGGCGACAACGGAAAGAATAAAAAACAATATATACACACGCGCCCTTATTTTCAGGATATGCTTCATAACGTCGGTCGTTTTGGCATCACTCAATTTATTTTACTATTTTTATTAGATAAAGCAATAAATTTGAAATATAATAATAGGGGTATACGGTATAAGACCGGGCTATCCCGGCGGGAAAGAAAATCTCATGTTATACGACCGATTTCAGCAAGAGGCAATCGACTATATCAACCAGGGCTTCTCTGTCATAGTGTCCGCCCCCACCGGAGCGGGAAAGACCGCGATCGCAGAGCACATCATCCAAAACTCACTTTTCGGCTCACAGCACGTTATTTATACCGCGCCCATAAAGGCCCTCTCCAACCAGAAATTCCGCGATTTCCAGCAACAGTTCAGCGACGCTATCGGCATTCTCACCGGAGACGTATCCTTAAACCCCGGCGCGCCGGTATTGATCATGACCACCGAGATATTCCGCAACAAGGTGCTTGACGAGCCTGCCAGCCTCGCGAAGTATTCCTGGGTCATTTTCGACGAAATTCATTATATCGACAACTTCGAACGGGGGACGGTGTGGGAAGAGTCCCTTATATTCCTGCCCCGGCATATGAATGTGCTCGGCCTCTCGGCGACCATACCCAATATACGGGAGTTTGCGCAGTGGGTCGAATCCGTGCATAAAAAACCCGTCAAGGTTGTTATCGAAGACAAAAGGCCGGTGCCGCTGCATTTCTTTTTTCAATGCCAGAACCGGGTCACGGACAGGATGGAAGCGCTGAAGAAAAGCGGCTTCGGCAAGCCCAACAGGCTGCATGGCCTTATCAATTACGTCAAAGAAAAGGAAGGCTTTCCCTGCATTTACTTTGTCTTCGGCAGGAGGAAGGCCGAAGACCTTTCTTTCGAATTGAGCGGCTATAATTTTCTTACTCAACAAGAGCAATCCAGGATCACGTCCCTCTATCAATCCCTGTGCGAGCGTTTTGACCTTACGCACGAAAAAAGCGCGACCACCCTCTACCCTTTAATCAAAAAAGGCATTGCCTACCATCACGCGGGGCTGCTTCCCACGCTTAAGGAAGTGATAGAAAGGCTCTTCACCAGCAAATTACTGAAGGTTATTTTCACTACGGAGACCTTTGCCTTGGGGATAAACATGCCCAGCCGAAGCGTCATATTCGACAGCCTGAGGAAATTCTACGGCAAGTACGTCCGGACGCTCAAAACCAGGGATTTCTACCAGATGGCCGGCCGCGCGGGAAGGCGCGGCATGGATGACGAAGGCTTTGTCTACTGCAGGATAAACCCTCACATGATAAAAGCCGAAGAGGTAAAACAGATACTGTACGGCCGGCCGGAGGAGGTCAGGAGCCAGTTCAATACCTCCTACGCCACCATCCTTAACCTCTACCAGAAATATAAAGAAGACCTCTTTAATATCTACCCCCTCTCGCTGCATTATTTCCAGACCAAAAAATCGCAACAAAAGGAAGCGCTCAGGCTGATGGCGGCGAAATTGAAACTGCTTAAGGAGTCCGGATACCTGGAAAATGGCGGCCTTACCCCTAAAGGCCTATTCGCCAGGAGCGTGTACGGGTATGAATTGATACTGTCGGAATTGTTTGACGAAGGGATATTCGAACAACTGGATGAGTTCGGGCTGGGGATCCTGGCGGCGGCGGTGGTTTTTGATCCGAGGAAGAACCAGCACCCCGGTGTCCTCTCAAAGGCGGCCCGCAGGATAAAAATAGCCTGCGAAGAAACATACGGAAAGATACAACGCGAAGAATCAAGAAATCGCATATACCCTTCAAGCAAACAACCCTATTTCCACCTGGCAAAACCAATGGAATGCTGGCTGCAGGGGATGCACTTTTCAAAGGTACTGCAATTCACCGATACCGACGAAGGGGAGGTGGTGCGTTATTTCAGGATGAGCGTACAGGTTTTGAGGGAGTTGCGCGACGCGCCCATTTCTTCGCTCTTAAAGGAAAGGATACAAGAAACTACCCGGCAAATCAACCGTGATATCGTCAACGCGGAAAAGCAGCTCAGGGAAGGATAAGCCTGATTCCTTAAAATCCCACCGGCATCCCGGCAAAAAGCCTCACTGCTTCAAGGAAACCCATACGCTTCTTATGCGCCCTCTTGTGCTTAGCATGGCTATGCTTACGGTGCGATTGTTTCATGTCGCCCTCCCTTTTTGACGAAGACCGCGAATAAATCAAAAAGCCGCAGCGCGCAGACAATAAAAAACCTTGAGGCGGCTCAAGGCTTGTTAATGGATCGCTTGCTGCTATAGGGTCACGTTAAAAGTATAGCACAGGGCGCTGTTTTTTTCAAAATTTTCTCTTTGTAGCCCGCAGGTAGTCCAGGACTATTTCTTTATGGTCGAACGCCAGGCTAAGGCGCGCGATCTCACCCGAAGTTACCACTTTCAAGGCCGCCGCGTCGTCGCCGGCTTTCGGCTCGCCTTTGACTTTGGCAATAAACACCGTGCCTACGGTATGAAAGCGCGGGTCGCGGCCCGGATCTGAATAGGTATGGAACTGCTCTAAGGCGATCACGGTAAGATTTGTTTCCTCTTTCACCTCCCTGGCCACCGCTTTTTCCAGGCTTTCCCCGTAATCCACGAACCCTCCCGGTAATGCCCAGCCAAAAGGAGGGTTACTCCTTCGAATAAGCACGATGCCTCCTTTTAACTCGATAATCGCGTCCACGGTGACAAACGGGCTCTTTAATTTGTTAATGATATAATCCAGGTAGCCCAGGATATGCTGATTGAATATCGCGCGTCCTTCCTTATCGGAAGCGCAAAAAAGTATTTCCTTCAGGGCGCTTTTTCTATCCCTGAGATGCTTAAGTACCTCCTGCGCCATTATTTTAGCCGAGGCCTTTAAAGGGAAGGAGCCTCCCTTGCAGTTAAGGGCGGAAAAGGCTACGGAACCTAGCCTTAATTTCTCGGCTTTGTTCAGGGCGGCCCTGCAGGCGCGCCTGACCCTTGTTTCATCCGCCCTCCTGTCACGCAAGACATTGACACGCAAAACAGCGCCGCAGCGGGAAACGTCCCCTTTTACTACCCTGACTCGCGTGGATTGTACCTTCATGTTTTTATTCCCCGATGATCTTGATGAGCGCGCGCTTCCTGCGCATCCCGTCAAACTCGCCGTAAAAGATCCGCTCCCAGGGGCCGAAATCAAGCTTTCCGTCGGTCACCGCAACCACCACTTCCCTGCCCATCAGCGTCCTTTTTAAATGGGCGTCCCCGTTATCTTCTCCCGACAGGTTATGCTGATACCGGCCCTTGCCGTACGGAGCCAGCCCCTCAAGCCATTGAGAAAAGTCCGCGTGAAGCCCGGGCTCATCGTCATTGATAAAGACGCTTGCGGTGATATGCATGGCGTTCACCAGGCAAAGCCCCTCTTTGATCCCTGATTTCCTGACCGCATCCTGCACTTCTTCGGTGATATTGACGAACTCCTGCCGCTTTTTCGTGTTAAACCAGAGGTAGTGGGTGTAGGACCTCATATACCTTAGCGCAGCCTTTCCAAAATCAGCCTTCCCGCCTTAAAATCGACCTGAAAATTGAACCTCTTCAGATATGACATGCCCAGAAGGCCGTCGCCGAAATTGATCTCATTACTGTCTTCCAGTAGCACGACCGCTTCGACATTTTCAGCTTCGACGCCTTCAACGCTGAGGCTTTGCAACACGATCCTTTTGGCGCCGATCTTGCGTCCGTCGGCTAAGATCAACTGGGTCTTCTCCTTCCTGTCTTTTGGCTCACTGTCGGTATTGACGCCCAGTTTTTTCGCGGTCGCTTTTGTCAACACTACTGTGGAAGCGCCCGTATCCATCACCAGCTCCGCATGGATCTTGCGGTTTAAGACCGCGTCAACTACGATCTGGCCTTTTTCCGCGAACACCGATACTTTTTTAGGCATGGCCTCCTGCCGCGCCTTTTCTTCTTCCTGGCGCACCTTGGATTCCTGTTTGCGCAATTCCCATTTTCTTTCCAGCGCCCTGGATTCCTCGGGGGTTGACCTGTATATGCTCTCTATCTCGCTTCTTCTTAAGCCCACTGTGCCGATGCCGACATCGACTTCAATAGCCGCGTCGTTCTCTTTTTTGACGAACCCTTCTATACTGCGGCCGTTCTTAAGATACACTACGTCGGCGTACGAGCAGGGAACCGCGGAAAAAAACAGGAGAAAAAAGAGCGCCGCGCGCATGGTCATTTGATATTCTCCCAGATATAAATGATCAGTTTGCCCAGCAGCCAGATAAAGAACAGCACCACGATGCACATGAACGCCAGGCGCAATAAAAACCCCAGGATGATCAATGCGGGATAGAGCAGGACCGTGATCGCAAGAAACAGGCTCGCGGCGACCAGAAAAATCAATCCGACCAGGAATGCTTTCATGATAGTTGGCCTAAGTTCCGCTCCTATTGTGCGCGCTGGTAGATGCCGTTATAGCCGTGCAGCGTTTCGTTTATCCTGGCAAAGACCAGCTGCGCTACCCGGGCATTCTGCTTGATGCGGCAGCCGAAGGGGTTCTGGACCACCAGCACGAACTCGCTCTTGCCCTGGAACCCGGCATCCCAGACCCCGGTATGAGTAAATATTCCCATGCGTAGCAGCGAACTCCTCGGAAAAGATACCGCGACCAGGTCCTTCGGGATACTAACTGTTTCATTCGTCTTTATTTTATAAACTCCCTGCTCCAACGCCCACCAGCCGAACGTATCCTGCGGCTTTTTCTTTTCCGGAGCAAGCAGCCTTGTTTCAGGCGCCAGCCGCTCTTTATTCGAAAAATCCAGGGCCCCGGCTGAATCAAATGCGTAAAGGCCGGCTGCGGTCAGGTCAAAGCCGTTGGGGGTCAGCTGCACGTCCAGGTCGATGTAATCCGTGATAAGCCCCTGTTCTTTTATTAAGGTTTCGATCTCTTTGCGGTTAAGCATACGCGGCTGTTATCTTATGACCCGGCGCGATTTTTAAGCGCTTTGACGATATCCTCGGGTAAGGCTTGCGGCTTGAAATCCCTGCCGATACATACCAGAAGGGTCTTGGCCCTGGAAACCAGTTGAGCGTCCTGATTCCGTATCTCATACTCAAACTCGATCTTGACCCCGGAAACGCTGCTTACGCGCGTGCGTATATCCAGGGTGTCCCCGTAGCGCGCGGGGAACTTATAGTCTATCTCCTGGCGCGCCACTACGAACAAAACGCCCCTCTCGATCAGGTCCTTCATGTAAAGGTTATGCGCCTCGAAGAGCTCGGTCCGCGCCTCTTCCAGGTATTTTAAATAATTCCCGTAATATACGACTCCGCCGCAATCTGTATCGTGGTAATATACCCGTTTATTCATGCGCTTTTCTCCTGTGCTTATCCCGCTAACCGCTGCAAGATCGACTTTCTTTCGTTGAAGGAAAGTTTCATCTTCTGGATCACTTTCGCAAAAAACTGTATGCTGGCATCGTAGGTCTGCCGGTCCACCGGATACGGAGTAGCGTCCTTGCCTCCGTGGGCGAAAGAATAGCGCGCGGGGTCTTCATATGAAGGCTTTGCCCCGTAGATGACCTCGGACACAAGGCTTAGCGCCCTCATGGTCTTCGGCCCCACCCCTTCCAGGGATAAAAGCTGCTCGTAATCTTCAGGCCTCCTGTCGCAGACCTTAAAGAGTATCTTTTCAAGATACGCGCTTTTAGAAAAATCCTCGGCAACCACCGGATGCCAGTGGAATTCCTTGTTCTCAAGGTTCATCAGAGTAAACGTATCCTGCCTGTGCTGCAACGAAACCATCTGCGATACCGGCGAAGTATGGCTGCGTAGTATCCGGATATCTTTCATCAGGCCGTGATAGCTTCCCTGCACCAGCTCCGTGCTCACGGCGCGTGTTTGCGCGCTTGCCTTTGCGGCGAGATCCAGCACCGGCACCCGCACCTGACTCACTATCCCTGAATGGGGCTCACAGACCAGGTCGGTGACCTTTTGCGAATACCAGTGATAGCGCCTGGCGGTCTGGTTCCCGGTATTCATCCCCTGCTGCACTACGGCCCAGCTTCCGTTCTTTGAAAAGAAAAAGCTGTGGTGATAGATCTGGAAACCGTCCTGGAGCAGGGCGCTGTCCACTTTGGCCGCCATCCTGGAATTATAGACCAGGTTCTCTACTTTAGGGCCGCTCAGGCTTAACACATCCCCCCATCTCTTTATCTCATCGGGAGTTTTACGGGAAGTCTTGCCCTTGCCGCCGCAGATAAACAACCCCAGCTTTCTTTCATTGCCCCTGATCGCCTCTTTTAACGCCGCGGTGAGGATCGTGGTAAGCCCCGAAGCGTTCCAGTCAAACGCCAGTACCGTGCCCAGGGACTGGAACCACGCCGGATCGCCTATTCTCATGATGAACTCATCGGGCCCGTACTCATCGACGATTATCCAAAGCATCTGCCTGCCGAGGCGCACCATCCTTTCAAAAAGCCAGCGGGGGCATTTTCCCGAATCCAGCGTGAATGTCGCAATCCCTCTTCTGATCATCGGCGTATATGGCTTTGCGTAAATTTGATTATCCGGTCCATCATGCGCACTGCCTCTACCGGATGAGCGCCCACCGCGGTCTCGGCGGAAAGCATCAGGTAGTCGGAGCCGTCGATAACCGCGTTTGCCACGTCGCTTACTTCCGCCCGGGTAGGTCGCAGGTTCTCGGTCATGCTCTCAAGCATCTGTGTCGCGGTGATCGTAAACTTTCCCGCGCGCCTGCACTTCTTTATGAGTTCTTTTTGCAGCACCGGGACTTCATAAATCGGCAACGATACGCCGAGGTCGCCCCGGGCGATCATGATCCCGTCGGAAACCTTCAGTATCTCTTCTATATTATCGACCCCGTCCTGGTTCTCTATCTTGGCGATCACCGCAAGGTTTCGTAAGCGCTGTTTCAGCAGGTTTTTTATCCCGGTGATATCGTGCTTGTTGCGCACAAATGACTGGGCGATATAGTCCAGCCTATGCCGCAGGCAAAACTGTATGTCGTCGCGGTCTTTACGGGTGATACTGGAAAAATGTAAGGGCGCCCCGGGGATATTGACCCCTTTGTGCGCCTTAAGCAGCCCGCCGACTACCACCCTTACTTTTACCCGGTCCCTGCGCTGGCCGATCACTTCAAGCGCAATCGCGCCGTCATCAATATACACCTGTGTACCGGTTTTGATATCCTTCAGGTCGCCCTCATAATCAAAAGGCAGGATATCTTTGCCTTGAACGCCTTCCCTGGCGAGCCAGAAGATCTTTCTCTTGGCCAGCGTTACAGGCTCTCTTAATGCGCCGATCCTTATCCTGTGGCCTTCCAGGTCTCCTAAAATCTTCATCCGCCTTCGATACCTGCGGTTAAGCTCGCGTATGGCCGCGATAGCCTTGAGTTTATTGTTGTAATTACCGTGGGAAAAATTCAGCCTGGCGACGTCCATGCCCGCCAGCATCATCTTTCTTATGGTTGATTCCGTGCTCGAGGAAGGGCCTAATGTGGAAATAATTTTAACGTTTTTCATTGCCGGTATCTTTACCTATATATACCGTTATAGTATCACGATGGATACGAGCAGGCAACTGATTTTGTGAAATGCGAAATTTTTCCGTCCTGCCATTTGATAGTTGCAATAGGCCGCAAAATAGTCTATACTAATAAACTATGAAAGCCAGGCATATCCTCCCAACCATCCTCACCTTCATCGGCATAGCATTATTGGCATATTATTATGTTTCAGGGCTGCCGCGTTATTCATTCTTTTTGATAGGAAAAGCCATAAAGAACCACGATGTCGAGTTGTTCACCAGATACGTGGACGTGGATGCGATCGTAGATGAGTGGGTAATATGGAGCTCAGAAAAAGCGAAAGACGAGCTTCGCAACGCAAGCGGTGCCGCGGACAACCAGGTGAGCGCCGGATTCGTTGACCTGATGATGCCCACCTTAAGGATAAAATTAAAAGAAGAATTCAAAAGCACCATCATGGAGGGCATAGAAAATACGGGTCAGGACGTATGGTTTTCAGGGCTGCCGCTGATCAATATCGCGCTGCTGCCCATCCATAAGATCAATACGCAAGGCAAGGTAACGACCGTAGAGATAATCCATCCGAAAAACCATGAAAAGATCGTCTTTAAGTTGAGGCAAATGCCTCAGAGATACTGGAGACTGGTCAGCATCCAGATACCTTCTTTGATGCGGGCAAAAAGCACTACCCCCGAACAGCCAAAAGCGCGACAACTGAAAGACCGGCTGCCGCTTGATAAAGAACAGCCTGATAAAAAACTACGGTTACTGGAGTTATCGAAATATGAGCGCGAGCGGGATGAAATGCTCAACATTACCCTGCTCTACACCGAATACTACCAGAAGGTGCTGGATAAGATCAACCAGAGCGTTCCGGCCGCGTACCGGAAATCAGGCGGCAAGGCGGACCTGAAGATAGTGATCTCCTCTGACGGAAAGATCAAAGACGTAAAGATCATGGACGAAAAATCCAGCCCTGACCCAAAAACAAGGGAGATGGCTTTGGCGGCTGCCAGGGACGCCTCTCCTTTCCCCGCCTTTCCTAAAGGTTTAGAATCCCCGGAACTGGAATTTGAAATACCGGTCCCCTCCGACGCGCAGTAAACCTTTTCTCTTCCCTTCTAACGAGAGCTCGTAACGTTGCGCCGCTTACAACAGGCGTACACATAGCAACGGCTGCAAAAGGGCGATATCGGCACGCACACGTTCTGGCCAAAGGCGACAAAAAGCGTATTAAGCTCTATCCAGTGCTTCCTGGGGACGATCTTCTTCAAGGCGTCTTCGGTTTGCGAAGGGTTTTTGGCATGTACCCATCCCAGGCGGTTAGAGATCCTGTGCACGTGGGTATCCACGCATATGGATGGTATGCCAAAACCTAAGCCGAGCACGAGGTTGGCGGTTTTCCTCCCCACTCCTTTATACTCAAGCAGCTCATCCAGCGTATCGGGAACCTTACCAAAGCGTTCTTTTACCAGCCTTCTGCTTAACTCCAGTATCACCCTTGCTTTGTTGCGGTAAAAACCTACGGGATAGATCAATTTCCGGATGCGCGGCGCCGAAAGCTGCATCATCTTTTGCGGGCTATCCGCGGCCTCAAACAGCCTCTCGCTTGCCTCGATGGTAGTCTTGTCTTTTGTACGCAGGCTTAAAATGCAGGAAACAAGGATACGGTAAGGGTTTTTCTTAAAAGCGACCTCTGTGACGGAAGGGATACGGAAAGAGGCTGCCTGTTTTTTGATGAGCCTTAAAACTTTGATAATGTTACGCATCTAAAAAGGCGCCTTGAGGTTATTTCTTTGCCTTCCACTCGTAAGCGCCGGATACTTCATTTAAGACCTCTATCGGCGTCCCCTGAGGGGCATCTTCCTGAAGGCGCTTGATGTAGAGTTTCTGCACTTCTTCGACGGAAGTCGCGTTTTTCTTTGCCACCGCCTGATAGATGACCATCCTGTCGCTGTTTTCCGCGCTGACGAGCGCCTGGACCGCGCCATCGGCTGCCGCGGGGATTCTTATCTCTACCAGCCCGGACTTGTTCTCACCGACTGCGCCTTGCGCTTCCAGCGCTACCAGCTGCGCGCGCCTGTTCCTGCGGTCAAGAGCGGCCCTTTCCACTTCGGGCGGCAGGCCTTCCTGGGCGTAGGCGTCCGAAAGCCCGAAGCGTAGCAGGCTTGAGCCGCCGTCTTTCTTTATATTTTCTTTCGCGCCGGTGACAATGCTTTCGATATCGTTTATATCTTTGGCCACGTGCTGATAGATATCGAGCCGCATGGAGACATCCACCTTGATCGGCTCTTTAGGCCCTTCCACCCTCAACCGGGCACACCCGAGGGTTAACAATACCGCAGCCGCCATAGTAACATTCACTGCCTTCATATCAAGCCTCCTTCTTTATTGCTGGAATAACCTCGCCCAGCTGGCATCATGCACCGTGATATCGATGCTGCGCTTACCCTGTTCTCCTTCAAGAAAAATTCCGACTCGCAGATCTTTGCCTTCCAGCCCCAGGCGTATATCGCCTTTACCGTAATGATAATCCTTAAAGCTTTCCACGACCGCGTCGAATGACTGCTTCGTGCTTTTCGCGATAGTTTGTATAACCCTTTTGTCCTTAATGATCAGTGTGCCTCCCGGACTGACGACGGAGAACGCGCCGTTCAAGGACAAGCCGCCATCGCCCTTGCCTTTTATCTGCAGGTCCCCTGTTAAACCGCCCGTCATCTCCATTTTATCCGAAAGCTCGAAATCATCGACCGCAGCCTTAAGGTCCAATCCGGAAGCGCTAAATTCAGCAGAATATTCTACAGGCCCTTCCATTCTTACAGCCGCGTGGCCGGTGAGATCCCCGTCTAAAGTCTGGACCGAAACACCCTCCAGGAAAAGGACTTTCTCTTTGAGGCTCGCACTGCCTTTAACTGCCTTGATTTTAAGCTTATTGTACTCGATCGGCCCTGTAAGGATGATACCTCGGGGCTCCCCCTGGCGGGCTTTAAGGACTACATCCTTTGCCTTAAGCCCAGCGCCGTCAAAAGTATCTATTTTTAAGTCAACGTAATATAAAGAACTGTCAGACAAATTAATCCCAGCCGATCCTCTGCCGACGAACCGCAGGTCTTTTGACTGTATTTCCCCCTGCGCCCCGGATATTTCAATAGCGCCTACCTTGAATACCCCCGGCGGGCCAAGCGTAAGCTCACTTCTAAATGCGCTCAAGTCATCGCGCGGCGTGGCGATAGTAACAGAAAGCCCGTCTACCAGTATTTTTTTAAGGCTCGCCTTAAGCAGAGAGGACAGGGAGTATTCTATTTTGATCCGGCGTATCGTTATGAAGTATGAAGGCTGCTTGCGTATCGAGATGCCGGAAAGAGAAACCGAGCCCCACGGTGAAAGCTGCGCTCCGGCAACAGAGACCGAAGACCCTCTGCACACGCCCTCGAGCTGGCGCCTGGAAACCGATAGGATGAGCGGTTTAATAAAAAAAGAGGTCGCCGCCGCGGCTGTGAAAAAAACAAGTAAGATCGATGGTATACGTTTCAAGCGCGTTATCTCTGTGTCTGTTCGAAGATCTTCGCGATTATATCTTTTTTGCTCTTAAAAGAAAACCTTAATTCACCGATGAATAACCAGACAAAGTGAGCGGCAAGGGTAACGATGCACAGGCCAAACAGCGCCAGCACGATATGCACGCCTTCAAGCTCCTGCTTTAGGGTGTTCTTCAATATGAACAATATCCCCAGCGCAAGAAGCCCTAAAGAGGCGGATAAGCCAGAGATCAAAAAAACATTCATCCGGCGGTATTGTTTCTTTGCCCACTGCCCGTATTCTAATTGCGTGCGTTTCTCATCAACTATTTTTTGCTCGACAAGCATCTTCTTGGACGCTTCTTTCAGGCAGAAAGCGACGAGGAAGACCAGGCAGCCTCCCGCGATGATAACGAAGATGACCGAAAATCCGGTAAGGACAATTATCCTGTAAAGCGAAGCGATGATGACCAGCGAGAGTAAAAGCAATGTCGCGCTCGCGATGATCTGAAAAGGAGTGAATTTAAATCGTGCAACCGGGGACATCTGGGATATTTCCTAAGGCCTCTTTTATTTTCTCTTCCGGGTATTCGTAGTCCTTGAGCTTGCCATCAAGATAGGCATCATACGCAGACAGGTCAAAATGGCCATGTCCGCTAAAGTTAAAAACTATGCATTTATTTTCGTTTTTGCGCGCTTCATCAACGACGAATTTTATCGCGTGCGCCGCCTCCGGCGCGGGCAAGATCCCTTCTGTCCGGGCGAACAAACATCCGGCCTCGAAGACCGGATTCTGCGTGTAGGCTTTTGCTTCAACTATCCCTTCTTTGACCAGAAGGGCAAGTATCGGAGCGATGCCGTGATACCTTAAGCCCCCCGCGTGGATAGCTGGAGGTATGAAACTGTGGCCCAGGGTGTACATCTTCACCAAAGGTGTCAGCTCCGCGGTATCGCCGAAAT
>JBFZAN010000058.1:0-14968 GCA_041309005.1 Candidatus Omnitrophota bacterium | reverse complement strand
TAGAAGAAGAAGTCGCCGAAATTCATCTTGGCAAAACCTCCCAAAAGCATGCTCGGAGGGTCCCCGATCAACGTCGCGGCGCCCTGTAAATTGCTCGAGACCGCGATCGCGACCATCATGTTCACCGGATTGATCTTGAGCTTCCTGGCCAGCGACAGGGCTATCGGGGCGACGATCAGAACGGTGGCCACATTTTCCACAAACGCCGAGATGAAGCCGGTCAAGGCGCAGATAGCCAGTATCGCCCATCTGGTATTCTTTGCCTTATCCACGATGACTTCCGCCAGATATGCCGGCATCCGGCTTTCCATGAATATATCCGCCACCGCCAAAGTCCCCACGAAAATACCCATCACATTCCAGTTGATCGCCAGAAATGCAACCTTAAGAGATATCGCTTTAGCCGCCATGAGCAAAACCGCACCCGTAACGGCGACTAAAGACCTCCTGCTGGGCAGTAATATGAAAAGCAGGTACGCAATAAGAAAAACAATCAAAGACAAGATTTTCGGATCCATACATGTAAGTATATAATCAGCCGAAGTATTTTACAAGCATTCTTTAACAATCCATCCGGCTTCCTGTCCCTGAGCTTACTCTATTAGGATACGCATTAACACTACGGCGGGAAACAGTTTGGCAAGACTAAAGGGGCTATGCGCCGGCTAAAGTTCCCTGACCTCGAGCACTTCTTCTTCGAGCAGATCAGTGAGCCTCTGGCCGAATACCCAGCCCATGCTTTTATAAAGCTCGTAGGCTTCGATCTGAAGCATCTGGTTTATGGCCTCTTCGTTCGCGTCATCTCTCGGGATCCTTTTAAAATGCGCGTGCCTTTTGTGTACGCTGTGAGCGCTCATACTTGCCATCCTTTGTAACGGGTTGCATATCGTTATCGTAAACAAGTATGGCAGGCAATCCTATTTTAGTAAATTGGCGGTTTCACCTTTCTTTTGACTTTTTTCCACCAAAGGGAAACGATACGCTAAAAGGATTTTTTAGATGACCTTGTAAGCAAGAAAAGGAGTGAAGCGGCAATAAGGAGAGCGCTGATAAGCTGAGAGACGGTAAGTGTGCCGAACAAGACAAAACTGCTTTCGTAATACCTGAATCCCTCGATAATGAACCGGCTGATGGAATAAAGGAACATAAAGGCCGCGAACAGGAAACCCTCCGGCCTCTTTTTTCTCTCCAGCCACACCAGTATCAAAAAGATCGCTACCCCGCCGAGGGACTCATAGATCTGCGCGGGTATTACGGGAAGGGATTGCGTTGCGCCAAACGGCAACAGACCGTCCAAGACCTGCTGTGCGAACGCGGGGGGTTCTCCGCGGGCGGGAAAACAAATGCCCCAATGCCAGGATATCTTTCCGTAACAGCAGCCGTTCAGGAAACAACCGATCCTGCCGATGGCTACTCCGATTGCCAGCGACGGACTGAATATGTCGGCGATCTTTAAGAATGACAGTCTGTGCTTTTTCAAGAACCACGCCGCTACCCCGAACGCCAGCAGGAAACCGCCGTAAAAGACAAGCCCCCCCTCCCAAACTTTCAATATATCAAGCAGATGATCGCGGTAATAACTCCAGTTCACCGCCACAAACAAAACCCGGGCTCCCGCGACCGCCGAAAGTAATATATAAAAGACCAGGTCGGTGACGAGGGCCGCGCTGATGGAGTGTCTTTTCGCCCTTACGGTCGCTAAATAGGTTCCTGCGATGAACGCCAGCGCCAGCATGAAACCGTAAGAATAAACCCGAAGCGTTCCTATACTCAACAATATGCGATGCATGCTGCCTCCCGGCTATACTATAATTATCTTTGCGTCAAGAGAGGAGAGATCAAAAGGCTTGATGATGTAGTCTTTGGCTCCTTCTTTCATGGCTTCTTTGACTTTTTCATCGTCTGCGAAGCCGCTGATCATGATCACCGCGATTTCGCTGTTTACTGCTTTGGCCTCACGTAAAATCTCTATCCCGTCCATCCCGGGGAGCCTCACATCCAGAAGCATAAGCTTTATATCTTCTTTCCGGATTATCTCCATCGCTTCCTGGCCGTTCTGGGCGGTCTTGACCTGCAGGCTCCCTTTTCTTGCGATAAATCTCTCCAAAAACTCCCTGACACTGTAATCGTCGTCCACGATCAATATCCCATCTTCTTTGCCGTACATGTTTGTTTCCATGTCGCCCTCTCTTTTAAGGATTGCCGCGAATCTTTACCTTACCATTCGCCCGGGATAACCGTCGCGCAGTAACCGCACTTTCCTTCTTTTATGCGGTTCTCCCGGATAGTGAACATTTCCCGCTTTACCAGCAATTTTTTGCACGCGTGACAAAAAGTGTCGTTGCCCCAACCATAGACATTGCCCGCATATACATACCTGAGCCCGCATTCTTTAGCCAAACCCTCGGCTGCCTTAAGCGTTTTCTCTGGTGTCGCGGGTATTGCGCTGAATTCATAATCGGGATGGAATCTCGAGATGTGCCACGGGATATTTTTATCTATTGCGCAAAGGAAATCCGCGATGTCCCTTAACTCGCTTTCCGTATCATTTAACCCCGGCACCACCAAAGTCGTCACTTCCACCCAGATGCCCAACTGCCTCATGAGCCTGATAGAGTCAAGTACCGGATTAAGAGCGCCCGCGCAGACTTTTTTATACGTTTCCTCCCTAAAAGTCTTCAGGTCCACGTTTGCGGCGTCAAGATACGGCCCGATCATCTTAAGGCATTCTGCGGTCATAAAACCGTTGGTGACAAAATTATTGCGCAATCCTTTCGTGTGTGCTATTTTTGCCACGTCCAGCGCGTATTCAAAGAAAATGGTAGGCTCTGTATAGGTATACGAGATACTTTTGCAGTTATTTTCCAGCGCGGCCGAAACCACCTCATCCGGCGCCGCTTCCTCCCCTGGCGCGGTGAGGCCGCCCTTCGCGTTAATCTGGGAGATCTGCCAGTTCTGGCAGAACCCGCAGCGGAAATTGCATCCAGCGGTAGCGATGGAAAAGCTGTATGAGCCGGGCAGAAAGTGGTAAAGGGGTTTTTTTTCGATGGGGTCTACGTGGCTGGCGATGATCCTGCCGTATACATGCGTGTAAAGCGTACCATCCAGATTCTGTCTCACGCCGCAGAACCCGAACCCCTTATCCGCGACGCGGCAGTGGTGCGCGCACAAAAAACAATGCACAAATTTGCCTTCCAGTTTTTCATAAAGAAGCGCTTCTTTCATCATATCCTGATGGCGGACAACCGGCTGTCCGTAAAGACCTCGACTTCCAGTTCTTTCGTTCCGGGAGCGGGAAACTTCTTGCATATGACGCGCGCGAGAGCTTTCCCATCCAGGTCAAAATAGCGGCTGGTGATACTGCCGGCCAGGCTGAGTAACGCATCGTCGAAAGTTCCTCTTCCCAGCGCCGTGGCGCCCGCCACATCATCGGGAGGCATAAAAAGATAGTCCCCCTGCATGGCCAGCCCCAGGAGCCGTTGATTTTCTTTTTCGTCCCTGCCTACCACGAGCTTGGCGCCCTCGGAAAGCCTGAAATGCCTTCCCGCTTTCAGCAACTCCACATTATGCAACTCGAGCTCCCGATGAGCGATAAGGTCCTTGATCCTGTTGGAAAAGAAAGGATCTGTCAATAGACAGCCTCCCGCGGGATTTGCGTAATCTTGGATACCCAGGTCCCTGGCTAAATCCATCTGGCGGCGGCGGCCCCTGCCGTTGAAATCCAACAGCTTCTCACGGCATAGCCAGCCTTCTTTTTCAGGGACAGTCTCCGGCAATAATTTTGCCGAAAGGGGCCTGACTATAAGGCCTTCGAGGCCGGCGCCCTTTTCAATAGCTGCTAACGCCTGCTTATGCTGGGACATCGGCCGCTGTCCCAGGACTTCGCCGGTTATCACGAAATCAGCACCCCACCCCGCCATGGAAGCCTTCGCCTGACGCAGCATTAGGATTTTACAATCTATGCAGGGGTTTATATGTGAACCGTAGCCATAACGCGGGCTTTTAAGCACGGGCAGGAATTCGTTTGAGACGTTCGCTATCTTTAACTCAATTCCCAACTGCTCGGACGCTTTTTTTACTCCATCAGAACATCCGTACGCGGGTTCGGGTTGACGGGAGCAAAAGGGCAGATAAAAATGCAGCGCGATGACAGTAACTCCCTGTTCTTTTATCAACCTGGCTGCCAGTATGCTGTCTAATCCACCGGAAATAAGCGCGATTGCCTTCATTTTTTTCGCCCGGACGGCCGATTAATGCACGATAATCCCGAAATTAAGGATCAAGCCTACCACAATACCCGTTATTACCATTATAAGGGTCGATTTTACCAACGCTTTAAAACCAAGCTCCTTAAGCAAGACCACGAAAGTAGCAATGCAGGGGAATGAAATAGCCAGGAGGGTTACCGCGATAAAGAGTTGCTTCACGGAAAGGCCCAGAGGCGCCAGCATCCCTACCGCCACGTCTTTCCTCACGAATCCTATCGTGAAAGCCGCAATAGATTCTTTGGGTAAGCCGAACAGCCCGTGTATCACCGGCGCGAAAATTCCCGTGACAAAATCGAATAGCCGAAAATATAACAGGACATTGATCGCCAGGACGCCCAAAAGGACTACGGGGATAGCTTCGATAAGAAACCCTTTCACGCGCAAAAACACCTTCCTGAACAACATGCTCAAAGGAGGCATCCTGTAGTGCGGGATCTCGATCAGGAATTCGGGGCTATAGCCTTTTAACACGCTGTTTAATATGACGCCTAAGAAGAGCCATATGGAAAACAGGACCAGGTATACTCCCGCCACGTAAAAACCTGAAAATTTCCCCAGCAACCCGAATATCATCGCCTGCAAAGGAACGCAGGGAACGCCGATGGATATCAAAGTCGAAACAACGAACCTCTCTCTCTTAGACTCAAGGATGCGGGTGGATAATATTCCCGGCACGTTGCAGCCAAAACCCAACAGCACCGGGATGATGGCGTAACCGTGCAGCCCGAGCCTGTGAAAAAGGTTATCCAGCAGGATCGCCAGCCTCGGCAGGAACCCGATATCCTCAAGAAGACTCAACACTATATAAAAAGAAATTATGTACGGCAGGACCATGGCGATTTCAATATACGGAGCGGTAGTTAACAGCCCCAGGGACTGTTTAAAATCTATCTGGCCGTTGATCAAATCGCCGATCAACACATGATGCAAAAAACCTCCTCCCCCCAAAAAGAGGCTTAACTTATCAAGCAGGGGCTGATAAAGATCGATAAACGCGGGATCAAAGACGTATTGTATCAGGGACTCCCCTATGAAACGGACAAACTTGAAAGAAACGTATAAAACCCCGATAGCCATCAGCAGCCCCGTTAACGGCTGTACCGACGCATCTTCAAGCCTTTCCCTGAAAGTGTGGTGCCTGTGGCTCAGACGCTGTACGCTTTCCACGACCTCGCCTATTTCCTGCCAGCGCTGCATGTGGGTGAACGCGCGTATGGAATCGGCTCTTGCCTCTAGTAGCTTTCCAATCAGCGATTTTATTCCCACGCCGGTTACCGCGCAGGTAAGAACCACGGGTGCCCTTAAGATTTCTTGCAGCTTATGCACATCGATGCTTATGCCGCGATGCGCCATATCATCGCTCATATTCAGGCATATCACCACAGGATAACCCGCTTCGATCAACTGCAGCGTCAGAAAAAGGTTCCTTTCCAGGTTGGTAGCGTCGAGCACGTTTACGACGGCGATATCTTCTTTGCGCTCCTGCTGAAGCGAGGTCACCGCGACCTCCTCAGCCTTTGAGCTCGGCTCCAGGGAATAGGTTCCCGGCAGGTCGATCACTTCTATCTTTTCGTCATAAATATTAAGGTTGCCCCTGGCGACCTCGATGGTGGTGCCGGGGAAATTGGAGACAATGACATCCACGCCGGTCAAGCGGGAAAAAACCATGCTCTTGCCCACGTTGGGGTTGCCTATCAAAAAAATCTTTTTTATCATTCCACTTCCACTATGATCTTATGAGCCATGCCGTAACCGAGCGCAACCACGCTCCTGCCGGTTTTGATTGCCACCGGCCCCCTTAACACAAAATGGCTCAATTTGGTGACTTCCCTGCCCTGATAAATACCCATGCTCATAAGCCGGTTGTGCATGGCAGAACCGCCGGTAATCTCGGCTATCCGGCCTTTCTGGTTTACCTTCATCTGTACCAAAGATATTTTTTTCATGGTTTTTTGGGGTAAGAAAATGAAATAAAACGCGTAATGAATGCGGCTCTGTCAATCCGGACCCGGATCATGAAAGGAATGCGTGCGGCCTTGTATGAATTTGCTTCTCAGGAAAGAAATTACCCGTTTATCCTAAACAGGGTTTTCTGCCTTTATTGGCCTTTTTTGAACGCCAGTTTAGTTTGCCTCTACGTTTACGTTTTCCCATGATTACATCACGCTTTCAAATTCGAGGTAGGTAAGCCTCTAATACTTATAATAATTTGCCGGTATGACCTGCGAAATATAGCGTACCGCTTCAATAATACAGATGCGTATCGCTTTCTCCATCGGCGTATTCGCGTACGCGGAAAGGCCCCCTCCCAGCGCCCAGCCGCCCAGAAAACCTCCGAACGCGTAACCGGAAACATCGGAAGCCTGCCCCTGTACCCTTGTCGCGGCGATGATTTCCGAGGTCGAAGCGTCGACGATACGCAGGTCCAGCGCCATATGGGCTTTATTCAAGGCAGCGCCCAGCAACCCGCCTAACAGGCCGCTTCCCACGCCGCCTCCGCCGCCAAGACCGGCGCTGCCGCCCGATGCCTGCGGTTCGAACTCAGTTACTGCGGCGGTAACGATTATATCCGCGGTCTTCAACTTTCCTCGCTGCGGCCCGCCGCTTCCCTGCGCGGCTGCGCCCGAAGCCAAAAGCTCCTGCTCTTTCATGACTGCGTTTAATACCTGCCGCTCGACCACGCTGAAACGGCTGCTGTTGATCAACGCGGTCACCAGCATCTCGCGTAAACCAGAACCGATCTCGCCGCCTGCCCTGGCTGCCTTTACATCAAAATCAGCCACCGCGACACGCGCTTTTGGGCCGGAATATGGCGGCAAAGGCTGAGTTCCCGCCGTATTATCAACCTGAGCGGTAGGTTGGGTCATCTGTTGCAAAGACGCGCAACCCGCCAGGCCAAGGACCATTAACGAATATCCGATAATAGACAATGCCCTTTTCATGTTACCTACCCCCTTCTTTCTTCAGCGCCTCAATTATCTTTCCCGCGAGATCGCTTGCTGCAAACACCAGCGCTTCTTTGCCTCCAGTGACCGTATCCGTATGCACGGAGCTGCCGGCCGCATCCAGGTATGCGACCACTCTACCGTTCTTGACACGGATCAATTTGGCGGTAATATTGGCATAACAGGAACGCATCTGGGAATCCGGCAGCGTGCCGCCTGCTGAAGCGACCGCCTTACCGGATATCACGAAATCCGCCCGGGAGAGGTTGCCTAATTTAACTGCCCGGTTTTTGGATAAGTCTACAATACGAAACGCCCGGTTTTTGGTAATAGACTGGGAGATATCCGAAGGCTCCGGGACATCGTAACCGGCCTCGATCAGGCTTTTTGCTATCGCTGCCTCGGTGGCCGACAGGTCGATCTCGCTCGCCCACCACGCATGCTGGGGGCCTGTAATATTCTGCTCCGCGATCAGGAGTATAATCCTGGCCTGGGTGTTTTTGCTGGTTTCAGAGAATGCAAAGGTCCAAATACAAGCCATAAAAGATACCAGAAAAAGAACTAAAATCTTTTTCATCACAACCTCCTCTTCATGTGTACTATTTATAATACCAAACCCTTGGCGTGTCAAGACAAAAGCGACCGTTACGAAAGGCTTGCCTGCGTTCCAGTTTCCGGCAACAGTATTTTCGAAAGCGCGGAAATGTTGCGTATGGTCCGGTAAGGCTTTATCTTTTTGATCTCACTGGCGGCGCTGGAACCCGTGGTAATGATTATTGTCCTTACCCGCGCGCGCCGGCCTGCTTCGGCGTCTATGGTCATATCGCCGACGTACATCGCCTGTTGCGGCTTAAGAGAAAATTTTTTCATGATCGAATTCAAAATCTGGGGATGGGGCTTACCGTAGGTACAGGCGTCCGCGCAGAGCACGCAGTCAAAATACTTTCTTATCCCTAAGTGGCCAAGCAATAGCAGGGAAAATCGCGTGGGACGGTTGCTGGCAACGGCCAGTTTGAACCCTTCGGTCTTAAGAGCGCGTAATAATCGCGTCACGCCCGGGAATAAACGGGAATAGCGCGTCAATGACCGCGCATGGTGGTTACGGTAGATGCCGATGGCCCGCGGGAGGTCTTTTGGTTTTATGAACGGTCTTAACAGGTTCTCATCTCCCCAGCCCACCGCCCTTCGGATAGTAAGGTTATCCTGACCGGGATAACCCAGCGCACGCATAGTATGGTTAAAACTGCCGGCGATCGCCCGGTACGCATCTACCAGCGTTCCGTCCAGATCGAAGATTACAAGACGAATTCTTTCCATGGCGAATAAATAAATAAGGCGTCAACAGCATGACGCCTTGGATGCTTCCTATATCTGTCTTCCTGATGGGCCAAAGACTATTCTTTTTTTGCGGGAGGCGCGGGGTTCTCTTCTAAAGGCAATAATGGTTCTTCCGGCTTTTCAACGCTTACGTTCCGGGCGATGTTCTTTCCGCCCGCGCTGACGGTATAATCGATACTTAAGGTGTCGCCCTGTTTCAAGTCTTCAAGCGATTGAGCGTTTTCGAAGGTTGTTGTATCATCTATGTCGATAGCGATCTCTTTCTCCTGGTCCATCTCGTAATCAAGGTATTTGATAGACATCTCTTTTTTCTGCCGGTCTAAAGAGACGATCTCGCCCCAGACCCATTGCATCTGCGGCTCCTCTGCCTGTGCCTTATCCTGTATCGTTTCTGCGCGGCTTACCGCGCTCATCAAAGCTGTCGCCAGCACCGCTGCCGCCAGGCATACCGTATTCCTTAACCCGCTTTTTCTGCACATATCTGGCTCCTCTGTGAAATCTGAAGTAGTCTATCACACTCAAAAAGCCTTGTCAAGCTTTTACGGAACGCCGCGCATCGGCGCGCCGGTGTCATCTATAAAACGGCAGGAATACCAGTGCCAGCCACACGATACAGGTGGTAAGCACGCCTATCGTAAGGCCTATCCAGAACCATTTAAAGAAGGTCAAGTGTATATTCTTCTCCTTCTCTAATATACCAATCGCCACGATATTGGCGGTCGAGCCTACCAGGGTGATATTGCCTCCCAGACAGCCTCCGAACAAAAGCGCCCACCACAAAGGCTGCAGGTTCAGATTAAGGCCCTCGAAGCTCTGGATCACCGGAATGAACGCGGCCACCAGCACCACGTTATCCAGGATGCTTGAGCCTATGGTCGCCACCCACAGCACTATCCCGGTTAAAAACGGAATACTGTTGCCCGATATGCCTGCCAGCCGGTGCGCCAGGACATCGGTAGCTCCGGTATATTTTAAGGTGCCTGCCTGGGCGAAAAGCAGCAAAAAGAATAAAAGCGTCCACCATTCCACATCGTGTTCTATATAATGCCTTGCCTTGTGGCGTTTCCACGCCATCACCAGGCCGCTTGAAATAAGCGGGATAGTAAGCAACACAGTATTGGGTTTAATATGGAATAGAACCTCCAGGCGGTGGTGAAGAGATATGAATAATAAGGTCACCCCGAAGATCAACAGCCCTGTTTTCAGTTCTTTTTCGGGAGGCACGGAAATAAGCTTAATAAGTATTTCATTGCCTCCGAAGGTGCGTATCTTATCGTCCAATTCAGCCAAAGTTTTCTTGTACCAGACCCTGACGACCAGTATAAGCGCAAAAAGGCATACCAGCATAACAGGAAAGGCCTTAAAAATAAAATCTTCAAACGTCAATCCCGACTTTGCCGCAATAAGTATGCCGATAGGATTGCCCAATACCGTGCCGCTGGAACCGATATTGGTCGCCAACACGGAAATTATCAAAAACGGCGTCGGTTCAATCTCGAAATAATCGCATATCTCGATGATCGCGGCAACGACAAAAATGATCGAAGTGACTTCGTCAACTACGCAGGCTAATAAGGCCGAGATGACCGAAACCGCAATAAGGAACTTGCCGGAAGTGAGGTTTTTTATGCGCAGGATAAGGCTCACCAGCCAGGCGAAAAACCCGGCGTCTTTCATCAGCCCCACCAGGACCATCATACCGACAAGAAAAAGGATCACTTCCAGGGAAGCGAATTTAATGACGCTGTCAATGTCGATGGTCTCGGTCACTAAAAGGATGGATGTCCCCAGGAAGGCGAACGTCAGGCGGAACTCCCAGAAGAAAAGCGTCCCTAATACGGAAGAGAGGAATATGGATACGGATATTGCCTGGTGGGCGTTCAGGCCTATGTTCCTGCTTAAAAGCCCTGTGCCTATTGATATACCGATAAGAATGACCAGCTTTTTGACCAACGCGTCTATCCTTCTGTTTTTAAAGGAATATCGGTAAGAACAAAAGCGCTATCCAGACGAACACGGTGGTAACCAGCCCCACGGTAAGCCCCACCCAGAACCACTTAAAGAAAGTCATCCTGATATTTCTTTCTTTCTCTAAGATACCCAAGGCCACGATATTGGCGGTCGAGCCTACCAGGGTGATATTGCCTCCCAGGCAGCCTCCGAACAAAAGCGCCCACCAGAGAGGATGCAGGTTTAAATTAAGGCCCTGGAAGCTCTGGATCACGGGGATGAACGCTGCCACCAGCACCACGTTATCCAGGATGCTTGAGCCTATGGCAGAAATCCAAAGGACTATGCCTATAAGGAACGACGGGCTGTTGCCTGCCACCCCGGCCAGGTTTCTTGCCAATACATCGGTGGCGCCGGTATATTTTAAGGTGCCGGCCTGGGCGAAAAGCAGCATAAAGAATAAAAGCGTCCACCACTCCACGTCATGTTCTATGAATTCCCGCGCCTTGCTATGCTTCCATATCATGACCGCGCCGCTTGAAATGAGCGGCATGATCAATAAAACCGTATTAGGCTCTAAGCCCCAAAGTAACTCCAGGCGATGATGTAACGCAATAAATAACAGCGTCACCCCGAAAATAACGAGGCTTATCTTTAATTCTTTCTCCGGAGGAACGGAAATCAGCCTCACCAGCATCTCGTTAGCGCCGAACTTTTTTATATTGGCTTCCAGTTGCTTGATGGGCTTTCTATACCATACGAGCAGTAACGCTACGGTTGCCGTCAAACAAACCATTGCCAGCGGAAATGCCTTGACAATAAAATCCTCAAAGGTAAGGCCGGCTTTGGAAGCTATCAATATCCCTATGGGGTTACCCAGGACCGTGGCAGCGCTCCCCACGTTGGTGGCAAATATGGCTATCATGATAAACGGTAACGGCTCGACTTCAAAGTAATCGCAAATCTCCAGTACCGCAGCTACCATGAATATGATGGAAACTACCTCCGAGGTCATGGTAGAGAGTATGGCAGACACAAAAGAAATCACGATAACGAACTTATACGCGGTCATATTCCTGATCCGCAGGATCAGTTGGACTATCCAGGCAAAAAAACCGGCCGCGTTCATTTGTCCTACCAGGACCATCATCCCGACCAAGAAAAGGATAACCTCTAGGGAAGCAAATTTTATCACATTCTCCAGATTGGTTGTCTTCGTTAACAGAAGCACTGATATACCCAGGAACGCGAAGCTTAAGCGGAAATCCCAGAAAAAAAGCGTTCCCAGAATTGAAGCGCAAAAAATGGATATTGCTATGGACTGATGAGAATTCAGCCCAATACGCATCGTCAGGAAGCCGATCGAGACAGAAATCAGTATTAAAAAGAAAAATTTCTTCAGCATCTTTTGTCTTAAACTCCTTCGTGGGGCTCTTGTACTTCCCGGGCAAGGGCCTTCAATATATCGCACCGGGCAACGATACCCGTTACTTTACCTGTGCTGTCTAATACCGGGATCCTCCGGGCCTTCTGAATGAGCATTACCCTGGCGACCTCGCAGAGGGTCGTGTTTTCTTCCACCGTCACCACGTCGCGACGCATAAGCTGGCTTACTTTAACATTGCTTAGCTCAACGAGCTTTTTCTTTATCCCTTTCGGGTTTTCCTCATAGATAAACCTGCCTACCTTCTCTATGTAACTCGGCAGTATGTACGAAAGGACCTCTTTCTCAGTGAACATCCCGACCAGCTTGGACTGCGCGTCGATCACAGGCAATCCGCTGATCTGCAATTGCTCCAATATAAGCAAGGCTTCCCTGGCGTTGGATTCGGGAGAGATGCTTTTTACATCCTGGATCATTATCTCTTTTACTTTCATATAATCCTCCTGTTTATCATGAAAGGATCCGTCAGAAGATCTGCCGAAGGCGAGGCCGTATTTTTATAAAGAGCCAAGAGGCAATGAATGCCTTGATGAGGTCGCCCGGGATAAAGGGCAAGAAACCAATATACAGCGATTTCAAGAATGAAAAACCAAAGCTGCACTTAAGCCACATTGCCCCGGACAAAAGGATAAACGAATCAGCCAGGCAGAACAAGAAAAACAGTCCGGCCATATTAGCCCGGGAAATTGAAACGGCCCTGCCCAGAAACACACTTGATACGATAAAGCCAAAAATGTAACCCCCCGTGGGGCCAAAGAAGTACAACGCCCCCGTACCCGCTCCGGCAAACACCGAAATGCCCAATAACCCGAGCAATGCGTAACTTGCCTGCGTGAGCGCGCCTAAGCCGGCGCCCAGGAAGGCTGCGGATAACAATACAAAAAACGTCTGCAGGGTCACCGGTACGGGCGTAAACGGCAACGGTATGCGCACAAAAGCGCCCAACGCGGTAAGGATAATAAAAACAAACACCCCTATCGCCCTGCACGCGGCCTTATTCACCACTATTTCTCTCTTTAATAACGCTTCCATACGAGCCTCCTTGAGCCCCTTCCGCAGAAAGCGGAACACCAGCCCATCCTCTAAGGCTGGGTGAAAAGTTTCTGTTTAGCGCACCTTGGCCTAAAGGATGGCCAAGTGCGCGCTTGCTGCGCGAAACCCTGCGAGTACGCAGAAATTTTTAGCGGAGCATAAAATTTCTGCAGTGTTTACGAAGCAGGGTAAGATTCATTCTCATTATATCCTAAAATATAAAATAGTAAAGAAAGCAATAAGGACGCTTTTTTAAAAAAAGGGCTAACGGAAGTTTATTTTTTTAAACCCCCTGTTAACCCCTTTATGAAAATAGCCTGATTATTCCTTCGCTATTGCCAAAGTGATAATGCCGGCTAAGATCAAAAATAAACCGATGCAGCCTTTGACCACTATTAACAGCGGTATCCGCCATCTTATAACCGCGGCCAAACCGACGACCAACAGCACCAGCCCCAAAATATACTTTACGGCTGCAGAGAACCCGCTCTTCGATTCCGCTTTTTTCTCCTCCTGTTTCACTTCTTCTGCCATAACCCACCTCCTTTATTGGCTCTTCCACCTGCGGTGGATCCATCCCCACTCGGCAGGATATTTGCGAATGTAGGCTTCGATAATATCGGTCAGCTGCTGTATGTTACGCGCGATGGTCTCCTCGTCGTTAGGACCTTGCGCCAGCTCAAGCGGCGGTTCAAAAATGATCTTATGGGTGTCATCCTTCTGCCGCACGATAAAACAAGGCAGTATTGCCGCCCCGGTGCGCTGCGCCAGCACGACCGGGCCGGTCGCGGTCGCGGCTTTTCTGCCGAAGAAATTCACGAATATTCCCCCTGTGCCGAAATGCTGGTCGATAGGTATAAAAAGCAGCTCATTATCCCTTAATGCCCTTATGGAAGCATCTACGCATGCCTTGCGCGGCTGGCTGTAAATCGTCTTGATATTAAGCTTTTCACGCTTTTGCTGGAACAGCTTTTCTGCCCGGTAATCCCGCATCGGACGCATAATACCGGCGGTCTTATACCCCTCAAGGCTCAGCCTCGCCAGCATTAAGGGAAAATTACCGAAATGCGCGCTTACCAGGATCGCGCCCTTGCCCCTGGAAAGGGCGCTTTCAAGATACTGCCTTCCCACTAATTCCACAGATTTTCTGATAAGCCCGGGCTTATCCATGAGGTACATAAGTTCAATGCCGGCTTTTGCCATAAAAGTAAAGCAGTCCCTGGCGATCTTCTCTCTTTGCGAACTTGATAATTCGCTGCCGAAGGCAGTAGCAAGGCTGTCAAGGGCGATACTTCTTTGCTTACGCGCTATCCTATAGCCCAGGGAAGCCAGCCATTGGGCGGCAGCATAGAGGGACCGGGGCGGAATAAACCTGACTATCAAAGAACTGACCTGCAGCCCAAACCAGCCCAACAAGTAACTGATATTCTTTTTGATCTTTTTTACATCCATGATTTAAGCAAAGGAATTATCAAAGTTTGTATCCTATCTTTCGTAACAGCTCATGGCGCCATAGCTTATCTTCTTTCGATTCAACGCCTTTTGGTTTTAACCCATCAATAACGCCAAGTATACCCCGCCCCATTTCAGTCTCTGCAATGATTATCTCGACAGGATTTGCCGAAGCGCAATATATGGAACAGACTTCGGGTATGTTCTTGATCGCGTTCAGGACATTAACAGGATAGGCGTTCCTCAGGCAGACGATAAAGCTGTGGCCGGCGCCCAGTTCCAGCGCATTACCGCACGCCATATCTTTTAACTCGCTATCGTTGCCTTCTACCCTTATCTTGCAGTCCCCGGAAGATTCCACGAACGCCAGCCCGAACTTTACTGCCGGCACGTTATTTACCAGCGCCTCATAGAGGTCTTCTACGGTCTTAATGAAGTGGCTCTGGCCTATGATGACATTTACGTCTTCGGCCTTCTTGATCTTGACCACGCTTAACTCTAACATGATTGCCCCCCTTTTTCCGGTTACAACCATTTAG
>JBFZAN010000057.1:0-2534 GCA_041309005.1 Candidatus Omnitrophota bacterium | reverse complement strand
TATTGGCTTGATATAGGAAGGCACGATGACTACGAGGAAGCGGTAAAGATCTTCGATAAATTGAAGAATAAGCTGTTTAAATGATTCATCCGGAGAAAAATATGAAGTGGAGAGTCCAGCTTTCGGACATTGATATCGGCAATGAAGAGATAAGCGCGGTAAGCGAGGTTTTAAAGTCAAAATGGCTTACCATGGGGGCTGTAACCGGCGATTTTGAAGCTGCCTTTGCGAAGTATCTGCGGGTAAAATATGCCTTTGCGGTCGCTAACGGCACTGCCGCGCTTCATATCGCCCATGAGGCTTTGGGCATTAATTCGCGGGATGAAGTAATTTGCCCTTCTTTGACATTTGTCGCCACGGCTAACTCCATCATGTACACAGGCGCAAAGCCCGTATTTGCGGATATCGCAAGCCTTGACGACCTGAATATTTCCCCCGACAGTATCTTGAAGAAAATCACCTCGAGGACAAAAGCGATCACCGTAGTCCATTATGGCGGATATCCCTGCAATATGGACGCGATCATCAAGATAGCCAAGAAACATAGCCTCTTTATCATAGAAGACGCGGCCCACGCGCCCGGCTCGGAATATAAAAACAAAAAAATCGGGGCTATCGGCGATATCGGATGTTTCAGTTTTTTTTCGAACAAGAACATGACTACCGCAGAAGGAGGGATGGTCGTTACGGATAATCCCGGGCTTGCAAAAAAGATCAGGCTGCTTCGTTCTCACGGGATGACTACTTTGACTCTGGACAGGCATAAGGGCCACGCGTTTACCTATGACGTTGAGGCGCTGGGGTACAACTACAGGATCGATGAGATCCGCGCGGCTATAGGGCTGGTGCAATTGAATAAGCTGGACAGTAATAATGAATTAAGGGGGCATCTTGTGCGCATGTATCGCAGCCGCCTGAATAATCATGAAAAGATCATGGCGCCATTCTATAAATATTCAGGCAAGCCTTCATTCCACATTTTTCCTGTTTTATTGAAGGACAAAGCCTTAAGGCCAAGGTTTATGGATTATCTGAAGAAAAGGGGCATCCAGTCCAGCATCCATTATCCGCCGATACATCTATTTGATTTCTATAAGCGAAAGTTTGGATACAAAGAAGGCGTGCTGCCGCTTACAGAAGAAGCCTCTAAAAGAGAGGTAACTTTGCCCTTGTACCCCGGGATGAGATTAGAAGATGTTCGATTTGTTACGGAGGCGATAACCTCGTTTCATAAGAATGCTTAAATTTACCGCCATAGCCCTTTTTGCCTTTTTAAGCTTAGCAGGAAATCTTTGCGCGGAAAGCGCAGAGATTGCCATCCCCAGGCAGGAAGAATGGGCAGAGCAGGGCATTGCTGTTCACCCGGGCCCGCAAGGAGCCTGGGATCTGGGCCTTATCGGCGCGATCAGCCCCGGAGCGGTAATAAAAAAAGACGGCAGGTATTTCCTTTATTATATCGGCGCGGACGGCAGGCGCTCTACGGACCAGGGGCCCCGCCACCGGGCAATCGGAGTCGCGACGAGCGTTGACGGCATACATTTTGCAAAGTACGCCGATAACCCGGTTATTACTTTTCTGCCTCACCGTAATGAGGAAGAGGGGATATTTTCCGTAGCGGCCATGATAGACGATGACGGCACGATCCTGCTTTATTACGGAGCAATGGACGCCGGTAACCGATATTCAGAGTCAGTTAGCGGGGATATACGGTTAGCAACTTCAACCGACGGCTACAAGTTTACGGATCAGGGCATAGTGCTTAGCCACAGCGATCGTAATGTGTGGGGATATGGAGATGAGATCTTTCCTGTAGGCGCTTTTCGTAACGGTAACAAGTTTTATGTTTTTTACATCGTGGCTAACGGCATGGGAATAAAGTGGGGCCTGGGATTAGCCTGGGGGCCGGACAGGAATACCTTTTCAGATACGCAGGAAGTGATCAGGGACGGGCCCCTGATAATTGGAGGTGGAGACGTCATTATGCTCGGCAAAGACAGGATAGCGTTGTTTTTGTTAAGGACGACGGACTGGGATTCGGGAGTCCTTGAGGCCATGGCAGCGCCCGTTGATTCTCCCTCCAGGCTTGGTTTAGTCGAGAAATACGACGCTTTCGGCCATACCTCGATATATCTCGATAAGGATACCGGGACCTGGTTTATGTATTACGGCCTGGGGCAAAACAACGAAATCAGGGTGAAGACAGCCGCCATGAGCAAATGATGGAAGAGAACACGCGAAATATCTATTTATCTGTGGTTATACCCGCTTATAATGAAGAGGAAAATATAGGGATATTATACGCATCCGTCAAGAAGGTTCTGGAAACCCTCTGCAAAAAATACGAAATCGTATTCGTAGATGACGGCAGCACGGATAAAACGTACGATACGTTAAGAGAAATCCATCAAAATGACAGGGCGCTAAAGGTCATTAAATTGAGGAAGAACTTCGGGCAGACGCCCGCCTTGACCGCCGGGATTGAAAATGCCGGAGGCGATATAATAATAACTATGGACGCCGACCTGCAGAACGAC
>JBFZAN010000056.1:0-10946 GCA_041309005.1 Candidatus Omnitrophota bacterium | reverse complement strand
GCCTGTTTTAAACCAGCGCTCGATCGTTGAAACATGGATATCCGTTTTCTTCGAAAGATCGTGAAGCGTATATCCATGCTCTTCCTTTAGCCGCCTGATTTTATTGATCAATTCCCTGTTGACCATTAAAGGGCGCTGTCTCCTTTTTCTCCTGTTCTGATCCGTATCGCGTTTTCAACAGGATAGATAAAAATCTTTCCGTCACCAATTTCGCCTGTTTTGGCGTTCTCTATGATAGTCTTGGTAATGCGCTCCACGTCTTCGTCCCTGACCACTACCTCTATTTTTATCTTCGGGAGAAGCTCGACCTTATATTTCTCTCCCCGCCACTGCTGCACCACCCCTTTTTGCTTTCCGTGGCCTTCTATCTCGGTAATCATGACTCCGGCGCTGCCGGCTTTTTCCAGGGCCTTGCGCACCGCGTCAATTTTCTCCGGGCGGATGATCACTTCTATTTTTTTCATCTCTTCCTCCGATCGCTTTTCATATTTCCCGGGTCGCCCGCGCAGGCGCGCGGGCAACCCGTGAACAGGTTTACTCCTCTGAGCCGGTCCCCAGGAAAGAATATGCCGGTTTCCTCCCCAGAAATTCTGGGTATGCCGAATTGCCGTGCTCTCCTATATCAAGGCCTTCGATCTCTTCCTGTAACGACACCCTGATGCCCATGGCCGCCTTTATCACTGCCCAGACTATCAGCGCGACGGTGAAGGTATAGGCTGCCACGCTGACAACGCCTGTCAGTTGCGCCATGAACAGCTTCATACCTCCGCCGTAGAACAGCCCGTTTCCTGTGGCAGTGCCGGTTATTTTATCCTGGGCAAATAACCCCACGCAAAGCGTGCCGAATACGCCGTTCACCAGGTGCACCGATAACGCGCCCACGGGGTCATCTATGCGCGCCCTATCAAAGAAAATAACCGCAAGCACGACGAGGATCCCCGCGATAAGGCCGATGAGTATGGAGCTGGGCACGCTTACAAACGCGCAAGGAGCGGTTATTGCCACTAAGCCCGCGAGGCAGCCGTTAAGCGTCATGCCTAAATCCGGCTTGCCCAGCAGAATCCAGGAAAGCAGAGTGGAGCTCATTATTGCCGCTGCTGCGGCCATATTGGTGGTAATGGCGACATGGCCGATTGCGAAAGGATCCGCGGCCATGGTCGAGCCGGGGTTAAACCCGAACCAGCCAAACCATAATATAAACGTTCCCAGGGTCGCCAACGACAAGTTGTGGCCGGGTATGGGATTAATAGAGCCGTTTTTATACTTTCCGAAGCGCGGGCCCAGCAGCAATATGCCTGCCAACGCGGCCCAGCCTCCCACCGAATGCACGACGCTGGAACCGGCAAAATCGAACATGCCTTTTTGCGCAAGCCAGCCTCCGCCCCAGATCCAATGGCCGACTACAGGGTAAATGATCATGGTCATCGCGAAAGAAAAGAATATGAACGATTTATATTTTATCCTTTCGGCCACTGCGCCGGAAACAATGGTCGCCGCGGTACCGCAAAATACCAGTTGGAAAAAGAATTTAGTCCACAGGGGCACCCCTGTCCAGGAGATCGAAGAATACACCCCCTGGTATGCCGCTCCCGTGGCCGGTGAGTTATCCAGTCCGCTCGCAAAAAAGAGCCCCTTGAGCCCGATAAAAGGGCTTCCGTCGCCGAACATGAGCCCCCATCCCAGGAACAGAAACCCCAGCGATGAAACCGCGAATACGACGAAGTTCTTCGAAAGGATATTCACGCAGTTCTTCATCCTCGCAAAGCCGGCCTCGACCATCGCGAAGCCTAAATTCATGAAGAATACCAGCATCCCTGCAATCAACACCCACATCGTGTCTAACGCAACTTTTAATTCCATTTTAATCATCCCCCTTTCTTAAAACGCATAGCTCAGGTATAACCCGCTATAGAACCTTTTTTTCTGGTTTCCGTTACCGGTGTCGCTTAAGTTCCCCCAGGGAACCGAATAGTTTATGGTAGGCTTGCAGGACAGGTTCATGGTGAGCGGGAGAGTCACGCCAGCCGAGATAGCCGCATCCCCTCCTTTGCCTCGATAATAGAGTTTATTGTTATGGCCCAGGTGCCCCGCAAGGTCAAGGCTCAAGGACATTTTCTTCACTGTAAATGGCTTACTGTAGGAAAGGTTCAATACGGTGTAGCTCCCCTGGCCGCCGCCCTCTTCCTTTTTGCCGTAATCATAGTAGTAATAGAGCGAAGGGCTCAGGAATAATTTGGCGAAGGTAAGCCCCCCATAAAACTCGCGGCTAAAACCCCGCGAGGAGCCGTCAGCCGGGAGCACGTCCGGAAAATCATAGTAAGTATGGCCAAGCGATACGTCGACATCCTTGAAACTATAGGTATAGTCAAAAAGATAGTCGGTTTCGCTGGAGTGCAACGCGTCCTTATTTTCCAGGTCGTGGCTCGCCCAGATGCCGACCTTTATCCTGCCCATCTTGGATTCCGGTGATCTGACATAAAACCCCGGCTGTATGACCGCGTCGCCGTCAAGCATGATGCCCCGCCACATATAGATTGAATTGAACGCCAGGTCCCCCGAGAACTCAAGGCCGAGGTCAGATAATACCGTTTGCGCGTTTTCGCTCTGGGCGCGCGCTGCGCCCACCAAGATTATCCCCGCGATAACAAACCCTATTGCCGTTAGAATCAATTTGTTCTTCATTATTGCTCCTTTTGTTATGCTATTGCCTTATTCCCCCGCTCCCCCGTACGCACGCGTACGCAATCATCCATGGGTAACACGGCGACCTTGCCGTCACCCATCTTGCCGCTGGAGCAGTGCATCAATATGGTTGCGATGATCTTTTTTTCCTGCGCGTCCGTGGCATAGATCTCGACTTTTACCTTATGCACGAAAAGGAAATTGTCGGGCCTCTTGCTTTGGGCGCCGAAGCCGCGCACTTCGCTTACCGTCATCCCGCCGATCCCGGCCCGCTTCAGGGCGTCGGTGAGGTCCTTTAATCTGTCGGAGCGGATTATCGCTTCGATCTTCTTCATGGCTGTGCCTCCCTTTAAAAAAGAAAAAGCGCCTTTATTATCCGCATTTGGATATTAAAGACGCCACTGTTCAATGACACATCACTGTGTTTACTTTTTGTTCGCTTATACCACTACAAGTAAAAAAGGCTTTATTCTGGTAACCCCTTTAGAAACCATCCAGGTGTTTTTTGCATTTTTCCCTCATAGTTTTTCTTAATTTCACGACCCTCACGTGTGAAATCCCCAGCCTGCCTCCGATCTCCCTGGTTGTAAGCCCTTCTAACCCGAGCGAAAAAACCTCTTTCTCTCTTTTGGTAAGGCCGTTATTCTGTATTGTCTCCAGCAGCATTTTACAATGGACGGTATCGAGGAGAGAGTCTTCGTGCTTAATGCGGAACCTGCGGTCCGTATCGTCGCCTGACTGCCCGTCTTCGTTCACTGCGGATTCAAGGCTCAACAGCGAAGCTTTCGGATAATGCTTGCGGATATAATTCTTAAGGTGGAAATAACAACCCTGCAGGATATAGCTGTCGGTTTTATCGGCAAGCTTACCCAGGCCGAAGTCCTCCCAGAGGCGTATCAGCGCCTCCTGGAACAGGTCATCGTGGTCAAAGGCGCAAAAGCGGCCTTTTAACCTGTAGGTTATCCGTTTCAAGGTCGGAGAAATCTTTTTTACCAGCTGTTCGTAGGTCATTATATTGTTCATTGTTTCTTACTTGCCTTTGTAATACTTACACCCGGCCATATCGGATTGGCCGGTGTGCCGCTTTCTGCGGCAAAAAAATAGGCGCCCTCCATCCATACACTGGATAAAGGACGCCGTAGTCCTTAAAAATACCGCCTTGCCTGATTGGCGTGTCCCTTTCTGGGACAAAAAAAATGCCTTCTTGCGCTCTTCGCTAAGAAGACATCTTTGTCTTTATTTCTTTACTCTGATATAACTATAACACAAATCCCGGCTTTGTCAAGTCTTTCTGTTACCTGGCATGTTAGATAAGAGCCTTCTGCGCCTGGGTGAGGCGGTTCAAGTCATCGTAGGTGAAGGACTGGGTGGCGCTGTTACGGTAGTCTAGGAGAGAAGTGACGTTGCCGACGTTGTCAAAGGAGTAGCTGAAGTCCTGTACCCTGCCTGAGGGGGTTTCAGTGAGAAGAGAGGAAAGGCGTAAGGTCTGGGGGTGGTAGGTGTAGTCGGTATAGCTGCCGTTGCCGTAGGCGATATGGGTAATCTGGCCAGTGGCGGCGTAATCAATGTTGGATACTACCTCATACTCTATGGGCGTGGTGACCGCTATGCGTTCGATGCCACGGGGATTATATTCATAGCGCATGGAAGAGCTAAAGCTATCGGGGTATTGCAAGGTAACCAGCCTGTCTAAGGCGTCGTAGGTGCGCTCAACGCTATAGGTGCCTGAACCGGAAATCTGCTTTGTTGATTTTATCTCTCTTCCCAAAGCGTCATAGAAAAATTCCGTTGAGCCGAGTGGATAGGTAACCAGGGAAAGCCTGCCGATGCAGAAGTCTTTTGCCAGGTCGTCATACTGGTACGCGGCTAAAATTGTAGTGCCTGATTTTTTCTGGGTAAGGCGGTTTATATGATCATAGGTGAATTCAAGCACCTGGCTTTTTGCGTCTGTCTGTTTGGTGAGATTTCCGGCGTTATCGTATTCATACAGCCAGATACCCATGTCAGGGTCATCCATCTTCACTTTTCTTCCCAGAGAATCATACCACATTCGGGTTACATTAGCCTGGTCGTCAGTGAGGGTTACAAGGTTACCCTGGGTGTCATACGCGTAGGTAGTGGTATAGGTTTGGCTCTGGTTATGCTCCTCTACCTTTGTTACCTGGCCGTAGGCATCCTGGTACAGGGTCTTAAAATGGTTATTTTCATCGGTAAACGTTTTTACCCGGTCGGAATAAGCAATGGTCGAAAATGTGTCGTCCGGATTGGTTTGCCGTATGAGCCTTCCCAGGCAATCATACGTTAAGCTTGAGTGCGGTTGCGAATAGGTAGGGGTTACGTAATCGCTTGAGGCGCTTACGAAATAGGGAAGGTATGTTTCTTTCAGCTTCCCTCTTGTGTCGAATTTAACGATCCCCGAAATGACCTGGCGTGGTTGTTCAGTCTGGGGGTCGTTCTCTGCCGGTGATTTTACCTGGATGCTTCGGTTCAGTCCGTCGAAGAACTCGTAGCCGGTAAGATAACCGGGCGGGCTTGCGTAATCCTGCTTGTTCGATTGAGTGATCTTTATCGGCCTTGCGGATAGATCGTAGGCGTACGTAGCGCCGGGGTACTCTTCGGTATCATTCGGGCCGATAGCCTTGGCCACTCTTCCGGCAGCGTCATAGACCCGGTAGGTTTTCTGCGAATTGGGGTCTTCCGTTAATTTTAACTGGCCGACAAAGCCTGAGCCTGTGATGCCGTCTGAAACAGATTCGTTAATGCCGTAATAGACGCTCTTAACGGCATGGCCGAGGTCATTAGCCGCCTGGACAGGATAGATATGGTAGGCCTGGTCATAGGCGGTAGTAGTCGTCCTGGTCAATGGATCGGTTACGGTAGTAAGGTTCCCGTACGCGTCATAGGCGTATTGTGAAGCAAGGGTAGACTGCTGGTCGGTAACCGGGTTGTATAACCAAACCTCCTCTTTAGTAAGAAGGCCCTTATCGGGAGCAGTGCTTATGTCCGCGTGATTGTCGTAGTAAAACCACTTTTCGGAAACTTTGTTTTCTGCGCTATCAAGCAGGTAGGCATGTTTCGGGGTCGAGACTATCCAGTTCGTCGTGTTATAGACGTATTCCGTGATTTGTTTCTTTTCGTCGCCGGATACTGAAACGTCCCCTAATGAATAGGCCTGGGTTGGGTTGCCGTAGGAATCATACTGGAACTGCGCCTGTGTTTGCTTGAATATTTCGTCGCCGTCATAGGTATAGGAATCCACCTGGCTTATGTAAGGAAAGTATACGCCGGTATGAGGCTCTGTATATTGCAGGGTATTTTCCGTTTTAACATAGAGGTTTCCCGAAGCGTCTTTTGCCTCTTGTTTATACGGGACGCCTTTATAGATGTCGTCCTGTTTAAAGTAACTCTCGGAATAGTTATCTTCCGCGTCAATGGTTTTCACATATCCGAACCCGCGGAATTCGCGCTCGGAAGGGCTATAACTGCCGTTTGCGTACTCATACGCGGTGGTGTATTCATTGCCCTGGCCGTCGTTTGAGGTAATGGTTTGAAGCACGGGCACCTGGAAAGGCAGATCAGGCACTTCATCCGTTCCGGTATTATCAAACTGCGTGGAGTAGGTGTAGCTGACGTTTATACTGCCTCCGATGCCGTTGTCAACGCCGGCCAGGAGGTCAGGAGAAGGCCCTCCGTTAGTCCATACCTGCCTGTGCGTAGATGCGCCTTTAAGCTTTGACCAGATGAAGTCATTAAGGGTGTCTCCGTTTATTTCGGCGATCACGAATGCTTTATTGTCTCCGGGGTCGTTCCCGAAAAAGCTCGCGATTAAATCCGTATATTCCTGGTTAAACTGCCATCCGCTGCCGGTGTTAAGCCAGACGTTCTTAAACCACGTTCCGGAAGAGTTCTTGTAATTCTGCACGAAATCCACAAGCCCGTCGCCGTTAAGGTCAACGAGGCTTGAGCCGTTATCAGTTCCGTCTATGACAAAATAAGTGGGGAGATTTGAATACCCTTCATCATACTGCCATCCTGCTCCTGTATTCAGCCACACATACTTGTACCCGGTGCCGTATTGGTATTTGCCCCATACGAAATCGGCGAGGCCGTCGCCGTTGACGTCGGCAAGGCGCGCCCCGTGGTCGGCGTTGCTTATGATAAAATACGTGGGCAGGTCGGAATAGCCGGCATCGTACTGCCATCCGCTTCCGGTGTTGAGCCAGACGTAACGGTATCCCTCGCTGCCGGTGTGCTTAGCCCATATCAGGTCAGTGAGGCCGTCGCCGTTAAGGTCTGCGTAGCGCAAGCCGTTATCATAGTAATAATCTACCACGAAATACTCGGGAAGGTCGGAGTAGCCGGCATCGTACTGCCATCCGCTTCCGGTATTGAGCCAGACATACCTATAGGTCTGGCCGAATTGGGTTTTCGCCCAGAGAAAATCGGCGCGGCCGTCTCCGTTGACGTCAACAAGCCGGGAGCCCTGGTCATAATAATTATCCACGATGAAATACGTGGGAAGGTTGGAATAGCCTTCATGGTATGTCCATCCGTTACCGTTATTGAGCCATGCGTATCTGTACGTCTGGCCATATTGGGTTTTCGCCCACACAAAATCGGTGAGGCCGTCGCCGTTAAGGTCTGCGAGGCGCACGCCGTGGTCTGATTCGTCAATGGTAAAATAGGTGGGCAGATCGGAGTAGCCGGCGTGTCCGGTTATGCTCGCGGGTTTTACCTGGTAAGACGGAGTTACTGCGGGTAAAAGCGCGGTATCTTCAGGGTCTTTCAGTTGGAACGAAGTCAAGAGAGAACGCGAAGTGGATGAGCTCTGCGTGTAATCAAGCGCGTACTTATATATCGGTTCCCCGGAAACTTTTACCTGTATCTCTTTGACCCTTTTTCCGGTCACTACCGCAGCGCCTCTTACGTAATTAATGTTTTTATCCGTTCTTGTTTCCAGGATGAACGCGACCTCGAAGGCGTGAGTATCTTGCTGAATTTCGTTCCCGGAATATTGTATCTTGAAAGGGTAGATTTGGCCTTCATCCTGAACGTACGCTACCTCGATGGTGTTGCCGTGCGCGTCTTCCTGTTTGCAAAGGTGCCAGGAAAATGTTCCCCTGGTGTTCTGCTGTTTTGAATCGGTTGTTTCTCCGAAATAATACTTGTTTCCTCCCTTATCGGTCATCAGCCAGTAACCGGAGCTATAGGTGATCTTTGAGAATGCCGATTCTATTTTGAACCTGTATTCGCCGGAAGCGATCTTGACAAGTTCCTGGGCTCCTCCGTTTGCGAAAAGGACAAAGGTATCAGCGTTGTCGTCATATTTTGGAATCCCTCTTTTGGTAGAGCGCTGTATAGAGCTTGAGGTTACCTCCCAGCCTATGCCGCAGGTAGTATTGCCCTTTTGGCTGGTATACGTAAGGCTTACCGACGGCTGTACGCCCCGGCGGCCGGCGGGCACCGCAACAGGCAATGAGAAAGAAACGTTTCCCGAAAAAAGATTATTCTGCAAGGACTGAAGGACGGTTGAATTTAAGCTGGACGGATTATACGAAGGAGAGCTGGACCATATCCCTCCGGAAGATAAAGCCAGCATGCTTGATGAGCGGGAACTTGTAATTTTGGATTTTTCTGTTGTATCGCTTTTTTCCGGCGGAGCTGCTTCGCTTGAAGTCGGCGCGAGCGCGATTTTCGGAGACGGCGAAGGCGGTAACGGCGCTGCCGGTTTTGTAGCGGGTAGCGAAGGCGCCGGCGTTGAAGGCGGGAGGCTTAAAGGTTCAGACGTTGCTTGCGGGGCGCTGTCATCTTTTGCCCAAGCCATATCATGAAGGCATATATTTGTGAAAAAAGAAAAAGCGACCAAGACTGAAAGGGCTTTGAACCATAATCTTTTCATCGCTCCCTCCTTGTTAAAGCCTCTTTCCTCCTTTGAATAAAAAAGGCAACTTCTGGATTGAAGTTGCCTTGGGCTATGCCTTATTATATGATGGCATCTGGCGCTCCTTATACAATAGAATCATACGCCTAAACCAGGAATAACGCAAGCGGAAAAATCAATCTGTCGGCCGGTACCCGTTCGTGATGGGCATTCTCCTGTCCCTGCCAAATGCTTTGGGGGTTATTTTTATTCCCGGAGGGGACTGGCGGCGCTTATATTCACTCCCGTCGACCATGGCCAGTACCTTGGCGACGGCTTCCCGGTCAAATCCGGAGGCGGCGATCCTGGCCGGTTCCCTGTCTTCCTCAACATACGCCTTCAGGATAGGGTCCAGCGTCTCGTAGCGGGGGAGCGTATCGCTGTCTTTCTGATTCGGCTTAAGCTCGGCAGTCGGCGCTTTAGTGAATACGCGCTCGGGTATCACGAAGCCCAAAGAATTCCTGTAGCGGGTGAGTCTATACACCAATGTCTTGGGCACGTCTTTGATCACCGCAAACCCTCCGGCCATATCCCCGTACAGCGTAGCGTAGCCGGTGCTCATCTCTGATTTATTGCCGGTCGTCAGTACCAGCCACCCGAATTTATTGGAAAGCGCCATCAGGATATTGCCCCGTATGCGCGCCTGCAGGTTCTCTTCCGCGATATTCCTCTCTGAGCCGATGAAATGCGGCTCAAGCGTCATAAGGTATATCTTATATATATGCTCAATGGAGATCCTCATTAACTTTATGCCCAGGTTTTGCGCCAGTTGGGAAGCATCGACCTCTGATTCCGCGGAAGTATAGCGCGAAGGCATGAATACGCCGATTACATTATCCGCGCCCAGAGCGTCGACCGCCAGGGCGGCTACGAACGCCGAATCGATACCCCCGCTTAATCCGATCACTACTTTTTTAAAACCGTTCTTAACCACGTAATCGTGCAACCCGAGGACAAGCGCCTGATAGACTTCTTCTTCCTCCGAAAGATGAGTTACCTCTTGTGCGGGCAGCGCCGACCTTGTCTTCACGGCAAACGTATCGGACAGCTGTATGCTGTTTTTTGTTCTCTTCGCTGCGGCCGGCGGCGCCTGGATGTCTGCAATCATCAAATTCTCTTTAAAAGCCTGCGCCCTGCACAACACCTTGCCGAACTTATCCACCACCATACTTTGGCCGTCAAAAACCAGCTCATCCTGGCCCCCGACCAAATTAGTATAAGCCAGTATCAGGCGATGTGCCCTGGCCTGTGCGGAAATGACCGCCTGGCGCTCTTTAACCTTTCCCGCGTAGTAAGGTGAAGCATTGATATTGAAGATGATCTTGGCGCCGAAAGAAGCCTGCCGCTTCAGAGGGCTCTCATGCCAGATATCTTCGCAGATATTCACGGCGAACGTTACCTTACCGAGCCTGAATACGGGCGAAGCGCTCCCCGGTGTAAAATAACGTTTTTCGTCAAATACCCCGTAATTAGGTAAACAGGCCTTCCTGTACACCCCTTTGATCCGGCCTTTATAGATGACTGCCGCCGCGTTATAAATATTCTTTCCCTCCCTATCGACAAACCCCACGATCGCTGTCAGTTCGCCTTCGACGCGCCTTGACAGGTCTTTAAGGATAGCGATATTGTCGGCGACAAACTTTGGTTTAAGGAGAAGGTCTTCGGGAGGATAGCCGGTGATCGCCAGTTCGGGGAACGATATCACGTCCACCCCGAACCCTTCTGCCCTGCGGATGTACTGGAGTATCTTTTGGCTGTTTCCTTCCAGGTCGCCCACCGTGGCGTTTATCTGGGCGAGCGCTATGCGAAGGTTTATCGTCTGCATACAGTGCCCTTAGAGCTTCTTTTCTTTCAGGTCCTTGGTCAGAATGATGGCCTCGGCGACTTCGCGCATGGATTTACGCGTATCCATGCTTTGTTTCTGTATCAGCCGGTACGCTTCCGAAGGCAGGATATTCGCCTCCTGGGAGAGGATATCTTTCGCGCGCTCAACGAGTTTACGGGTAGCCAATGCCTCTTCGGCGCTTTGCGCCCGCAGGTTGAGTTCCGCGTTTTCGATCGCGACCGCCGCCTGATTGGCCAGCGCGGTCAAAATGCCCAGTTCCGGTTTCGAAAAGGCGTGCTTTTTCGAGGTATAGCAGTTTAAGACGCCGATCACTTTTCCTTTCACCGCCAGCGGGACACTCGCAAGGGAACAAAGCCCTTCCTTAACGGCAACGTCCCTGCTCAGGTAGCGCTCGTCCTTGCGCACGTCCAACACGCAAAGAGGCTTGTTGTCCTTAGCGACTAAGCCCGCGATGCCCACACCCAGCTTTATGTTGGGTTTCTTGTTATAGATCGGAAG